>JASHTT010000577.1 GCA_030040415.1 Streptosporangiaceae bacterium
TCGGTCGTCGAGCTGACCAAGAACGAGGATCCAGTTCGCCGCTACCTTGCAGATGCCTGGGCAATCGCGCAGACCGGCCAGCTGCCGCCGGACGCCAGAGCGCTTGCTACCGCCGGTTTTTGCCGCAGCGCGCTGGAGGCCGCGTGCCACGAGGCGATCCGCGCCAGGCGCATCAAGGCCGGCGTCCGGCATGCCGACGTGGAGCGCGAGCTCGCGCAAGCGGAGACCACATACGACATGCTGACGCTAGCGCTGCTCGATGACGCCAAGCGCAGCAGCGAACTCGTCGACCGAATCCGAAGCCGTCACGGTGGTCAAGCCGCCGTCGACGCATTCCATGCCGTCAAGTCCGGCACGCACGTCATCTACCAGGGCGATCTCAAGCACCTCGTAAACGAGACCGAGCGGCTGGCGAACGCGGTCCGGGCATGACACCGCAGGAACTCCTCGCCGAGGCGGACCGCCTGCTTACGACCGTCGTGCCCGGCACCCGAGGCCGCTGGCCGCGAGCCTGCGCATGGCTGATCCGGCTCGCGCTCGAGCAGTCCCTCGACGAGTTCTGGGCGAAGACGCTGCCAGGCGCTGCGGCGTCGAGCATGCGCGCCCAGCTCTTGCTGCTGCCGCGCTACGCCGACCAGCAGACGGCAGCCCAGGCCCGTGACGCGTGGTTCGGCCTCGCGCCGGCGGCCCACCACCACGCTTACGACCTCGCCCCGACGGCCGCCGAACTCCGCCGCTGGCACGACCTAGTGGCGGCAATCGTGGCAACCCTGAGTTCCGCAACGCCTAGCCTCAGCCGCTAGCGCGCCGAGCCGCAGCTGCTGCCACAGCTCGCCGCACAATTCTGCTGGCGGATGCGGTAGCGCCGGCGCGGTCTTGACGAACTTCCTGATCGGCCAGCAGTCTGGCTGCTCGGTCGAATGGTCCTCGTCAAATGACATTAAGATAATTTAGGGCTTTTAGCCATTTGTATTGCGATAGCTAGTAATTGATCCTGAATGTCAGTCATATATATTGACGGCTTGGGGGCGCACAAGTCACCATTAAGGCGTCCGGGGTGGGGTTAGCGCACAGCGGTGCGCTGATGGGGAATGGGGCGGGACTGTAACATGCGCGCGCGTAATTGGCGTTCCCGAGTAATCACTGGAATACCGGCACTGGCTGTCATTGCCAGCGGCGTCGGCGTGAGCGCCGCGCCCGCGGAAGCGGCGGAGCCGTACGCCGTGATCGCTACGCCCGCGCCAGCGGCCGAACCGTACGCGGTGAGCACTATCAGTTCCTTCCAGGATCCGACTGAAGTGGCGATGGCTCCGGACGGCAAAGTCCTCTACGTCGCCAATTCGGAGCCCGTGGCAAATGGCGTGGGCGGCTCCGCCAGCCAGTATGGGATCTCCGTGGTTAGCACGGCTACGAACACCATCACGCGAACCATCGTCGCCCCCAGCTTCGATCAGCCGGTGGCGGTCGCTTTGAGCCCCAACGGCGCGTACCTCTACGTCCTCAACTACGAGGGCGAGGTCTCGGTGGTGTCCACGACGAGCGACACCGTGACGGCGACGATCGGCGTGCAGAATGACAATGCCGAGGCGTCGGACATCGTGATCAGCCCGAACGGCGCCACCGGCTATATCAGCGAGGAGGGCATCGGGGTCGTCTCGGTCCTCAACCTTTCCACGCACCTTGTGACCCGCACGATCACGGGCTCGACGCCGACCTTGCTAGCCCTCAGCCCCAATGGCAAGACGCTGTACGCCGTCTCCGGCGGCTCCACCGTTTTTGCCAACAATATTTTGGTGATCGACCTGGCCACTGGCACTGTCACGGACACCATCAAACTCCTCGACGAGGGCCTAGCGGGTATCGCGGTGAGCCGGAACGGGTCGGACCTGTACGCCGTCGACCAAGACCAGGTCGACGTCATCGCGACCGCGACCGACTCTATCGCCAGCACGATCACCGGAATAGGGCCCGCATTCAGCCAGCTCGGGAACGTCGCCCTGAGCCCGAACGGGTCAACTCTCTACGTCGGCGGCCCCGACTTGATGGCGGCCATCGATCTGACCGGGAACGCCGATACCGTCACCACGGTCTCGATCAGCAACGGCGACACCGCCGTTGACTCCGTCGTGGTTACTCCAGATGGCGACACCGTCTACGCACTGACCTCGGGCTATGTCCCGACCCCCCTGACCGTGATCAACGCCAAGTCCGACACGGTGAGCGGCGCTGTTCCGACAGTAGGCAATGAGCCTGCGGCCATGGTCGTCAGCCCCGACGGCAGCGAGGTCTACGTCACCAACAGCACCGGCGTGTCGGTGATCAGCCCGGCCACGCAGACGGCGACTCGGGTCTTCAACATCGGCTTCCAGCCTGCCGGGATAGCGCTCAGCCCGAATGGCAAGACTCTCTACCTGACGGACGCGAGCGCCGGAACCGTGGCGGTGCTGAACGCAGCTACAGGTGCAGTGACCGGCACGGTCAACCTGGGCGGTGGGCCAGCCGGCGTCGCCTTCTCCCCGAACGGCAAGACCGCCTACGTGGCGACCTCCGGCGACACGATAGCGGTCGTTGACGTGGCGACCGGCTTCGCCGTCAACCTCATCACCGTCAATAACGACCCGTCCAGCGTCGCCGTAAGCCCGAACGGCAAGACCCTGTACGCGGGAAGCCCCTACGACGGGCTGGATGTGGTTGACGTGGCGACCGGCAAGGTGTCCAAGACTGTTTCCGCGTCGTCCGGCGTGCTGGCCCTGAACCCGGACGGGAAGACGCTCTACGCGGCCTATAGCAGCATATCGGCGATTAACACAGCGAATAACGCGATCGTGAAGACCTTCGGCCCTGACAACTTCGTATGGGGCCTGGCGGTGAGCCCAGGTGGCGGGACGCTGTACGCCGCGGCTGCGAATACGGTGTCGGTCATCAGCACGTCGACGTACGTCACCACGACGATCACGGACCCGAGCTTCGGCGGGAACCTTGAGGGGGTAGCGGTCACACCGAACGGGAAGGCCGTCTACATCGCGGACACGGACAACAACGCCGTTCAACTGCTCACCCCGCAGAAAGTCCCGGCGAAGATCACGTCACGCGCGTCCGCTACGTTCACGGTTGGCAAGAAGGGCTCGTTCGAGGTGACGACCTCCGGGTACCCGACCGCCGCCACGATCACCGAGTCCGGGACGCTGCCGAAGGGCGTGACGTTCAAGAACAACAAGAACGGCACTGCCACGCTGTCCGGCACGCCGGCGGCGAAGAGCGGGAAGGTGTACACGGTCACGATCAAGGCGACCAATGGCGTCGGGAAGACCGCGTCCCAGTCGTTCAAGCTCACCGTCGACCAGGCTGCGGCGATCACCTCGGCCGCGACGGCGACGTTCACCTACCACAAGAAGGGATCGTTCGAGATCACCACGACCGGCTACCCGGCCGCAGCCACGATCACCGAGTCCGGCTCGCTGCCGAAGGGCGTGGCGTTCAAGAACAACAAGAACGGCACCGCCACCCTGTTCGGCACCCCAGATGTCGACGCGAGCAAGACCTACACGATCACCATCAAGGCCAGCAACGGCGTCGGCTCGGCCGTGACCCAAAAGTTCAAGCTCATCCTCAAGAAGTTATAGGGCGCTGGCGTCCAAGCCTGGTCAGAGCTGGAGGTCTCAGCTAAAGGGGCGAGTTCGA
>JASHTT010000578.1 GCA_030040415.1 Streptosporangiaceae bacterium
CACAAGGCCCGCAGCACCTGCACGTACTCCGCCGCACGAGCGCCGCGCCTGGCCATGTCAGCGCCGCTGAGCGCGAACTCCTCGGGCATCCACCCGATCCCGAGGCCAAGGTCGTGCCGCCCGCCGGACAGCACGTCCAGCGAGGCTGACTGCTTGGCGAGATAGCCGGGGGACACGAACGGCAGGTTGACGATGGCGACACCCAGCCTGATCCGGTTGGTCACCGCAGCTGCGAAGGACAGCGCCGCCATCGGGTCCAGGACGCTGTGGTAGACCGGCTCCATGCCGGAACCGGTCGGCACCAGCAGTCTTTGGAAACTCCACAGCGAGTGGTAGCCGGCCTGCTCCGCGGCGATGGCGAAGCCTGCTAGGTTCTGCGGTGTCGCCCACGCGCCCGACACCGGGGCGCCGAATCCGATGTCCATTCCGCTCACTTTATCGGCCCGGCCCTGATTGGCCTGGCGAGACGCCCCGGACCCGGGTGGGTGCGAATGGCCGAGAAGGCGGGCGTGCCCGTTCCCAGACAAACGGAGGTAGTGGTGGCAGCAGATCCGCGCACGGAGATCGCGAAGCTGCGCGAATCCCACGACAAGCTGGCCGGCCTGGTGCGGCCGATGACTCCCGAGCAGGTGCGCGGCCAGTCGTACTGCCGGGACTGGACCAACGCGCAGGTGCTGTCGCACCTCGGCAGCGGCGCGGAGATCGCGCTGATGATGCTGCCCGGGGCGCTGGGCGAGGGCGAGCCGGTGGCGCGCGACGCGTTCGGGCCGGTGTGGGACGTGTGGAACGCCAAGACGCCGGACGAGCAGGTCGGTGACGCGGTCGAGACAGACGAGCGGCACGTTCAGACGCTCGAGCAGCTCAGCGACAGCCAGCTCGACAACATCCACCTGGAGTTCTTCGGGACCCAGCTCGACGCGACTGGGCTGATCAGGATGCGCCTCGGTGAGCACGTCATGCACACCTGGGACGTCGCGGTGATGGTCGACCCCGACGCCACCCTGCAGGCTGACGCCGTGCCGCTGCTGATCGACAGGGTGCCGCAGTTCCTCGCACCGCGGCTGGGCAAGCCGCTCGCAGAGCCGCTGAGCGTGCGAATCACCACGACCGATCCGGCCCGCGACTACCTGCTGACCTCCGGCGAGTCGGTGAGCGTGACGGACTGGCCGGGTGCGGCCGAAGCGGGCGAGGTGCCGCACGTGACCATGCCCGCTGAGGCGTTGCTGCGGCTGGCCTACGGGCGCCTCGACGCCGACCACACACCGGCGTCGGTGTCCGGCGATCCTGAGGTGCTGGACAAGCTCCGGGCGATGTTTCCTGGGTTCTGAGCGGTTGTCCAGCGGCGCGCCCGCGGCGCGGTCGGGCTGGCGGGCGCGGTCGGCGGGCCACCGTCGGCCCGCGGTCAGCCCGTCAGCGGAGGGCGGCGAGCGCCAGTTCCGTCACGTCCTGCGCGCAGCCCCACGACAGGGTGACGCCGGCGCCGCCGTGCCCATAGTTGTGCACGATCGTGACTCCGTCGGCCTCGTCGGCTTGCTCCGCCTCGAGGCGCACGAACCGACGTGCCGGGCGCAGGCCGACCCGGTGCCCGAGCACCCGCGCCTCGCGCAGCTCCGGCCGGATCGCACTGCACGCGGCCAGGATCCGCGCGGCGGTAGCCGGGTCGGGCTCGCGGCTGGCGTTCCCGCGCTCCTCGGTCCCGCCGAGCAGCACCGTGTCGCCGTGCGGGAACAGGTACGTCAGGTCGCGCGGATCGGCGTCGTTGGTGCCTACGAAGAACTCGGTGATCCCCGGGTTGGTGGCCACCACGGCCTGGCCGCGCACCGGCGTCACGTCGGTGTCCGGCACGAGGTCGCGCGCGCCGTAGCCGGTGCAGTTGACCAGCACCCGCGTGCGCGGGCTAAGCCGTGACGCCTCGTGCAAGGTCGCAAACTTCGGCACGAACGAGAGCTCGCCGCCGGCCCGGCCGTACCTTTCGCGCAGGTAGTCCAGGTACTCAGGCATCGCCACGAGCGGGGCGGAGAGGCGCCACGCCGTCCGGTAGCCGTCGGGAATCTCGTCGGGCGGGCACTGTGTGAGCCCGCTGCCGTCGGTCGCCAGCTCAGGGGTCGGCGCCGCCGCTGCCCGCTTGGCCGCGACGCCCGAGGCGATGTGCACCATGCCCTTCGGCGCGCCTGCGGCTGTCGGCCTCGGATGGGCGGGCGTGGCGAACTCGGTGAGCTGCTGCAGGGTCGTCTTCCCCCACCGGGCGACGCGATCGTCCATGCCGACGAGGTGCGGTCCCCAGATGGCGCCGGCCACGAACGAGGTGGTCTGCTCGGGCGGCTCCGCGGCCGCGACCCTAACCCGCAGGCCAGCTTCGGCCAGGCAGGTCGCGGTAGTGAGGCCGATCACGCCGGCCCCGACGACTAGTACATCCGGGTCAGTGTGCGGCACAGTCAGACGATAGCCGTCCGCCTGTGCTGCGTGAACTCCGCGCAAACGTGCAGAATGGGTCAGCGCCGCCGTCGGGCGCCTTGAATTCTGCCTCGCCGTCTGGCCCACGGGACGCCCCCGAGGCCCGGTCGGCGCGGAACGGAGAGTGCTGCATGACGATCGTGTCCGAGCTGGATCTGGCGCCTGTCGACCTAGCCAGCCCCGAGTTGGCCGGCGATACCTACCACGCGCTGCTGGCGGGCCTGCCGCGAGACGGCGAGTTCGGCTGGCTGGCCAGTTCGCCGCTGGCCTACATCGTGCTGGACCACGAATCGGCCGAGTTCTTCCTGCGTGCGCGGGGTACCGCCTTCCCCGGCAAGGAGATCGCTGACCTGTTCGGTGTCACCGGCGGTCGGCTGCGCGAGCAGGTAGACGCGAACATCCTGAACCAGCAGGGCGCACAGCACCGGCGGCTGCGCTCGCTGGTTGGCGGCGCGTTCACCCCTCGGGCCGCTGACCGCTG
>JASHTT010000579.1 GCA_030040415.1 Streptosporangiaceae bacterium
CTCGACCGACACCCGGATGGTGGTGCTGTACACCGGCGAGGCGCTAGCCGGCCTCGGTGCCGCCGCGATCTTCCCGACCAGTCTCGCGATGCTCGCCGCGGGTACTCACACCGCGGCAGACCGGGTCCGCTCCGTCTCGATCTGGGCCGCCGCGCTGTCCATCGGGAACTGCGCCTCGCCCGCCCTGGGCGGCCTCGCCGCGAGGCTGAAGTTTGGCTCTGACCCGCTGGCCGGCTGGCGGTGGGCGTTCCTTGTCGTCATGACGCTGGCCCTGATCAGCGCGGTGGTTTCGGCCACTGCCGCGGTGAACTCCTCGTCCCCGGAGGGCCGCTCGCTGGACTGGCCGGGTCAGCTGACGATCGCTATTGCGCTCTTCGCCCTGCTCTATGCCGTCGTGCAGGGCCCGACCAGCGGATGGCTCAACTGGCAGGTACTCGGCGGGTTCGTCGTCGCCGCCGTGTTCCTCGGTTTGTTCATCAGCGCCGAACGAAGGTCGGAAGCTCCGCTGCTGCGCCTTGACTTCTTCCGCGACCGGAACTTCGCAGTGGCTTCGATCGTGACCGTGATCGGAATGTTCGCCTTCCTCGGCGTGGCCTATTCGACGAGCATTCGGCTGTCGGCTATCCAGGGATTCACGCCGCTGAAGACCTCGATCGCGTTCCTCTGCCTTAATGGCATGGCCCTGGTCCAGTTGCCCATCACTATCAGGCTGCTGCGGCGACATACTGCCCGATGGCCGCTGACCGCCGGCTTCGTCCTTATGGCGGCCGGCGCCATCTGGGCATCGGCAATCCCGGCCTCGGATATGTCCCTCGGTCCGGTGATACCCGGGTGGATTCTCGTCGGGATCGGTTTCGGCCTGGCGCTCTCGGCGTTGTCGACCGTGGCGGTGAGCACGCCGCCGACCCACCTGGCAGGCATGGCCAGCGGCACGACCAACATGCTCCGCGACTTCGGCTTTACCTTGGGCCCGGCGGTCATCGGCGCGGTCGCGCTGAGCCAGGCGGCCGCGGAGATCCGCCGGAAGCTGGCCGCCAGCGCGACGCTGCGCAAGAGCGTGGCCGCCTTCTACGCATCGCCGGCCCACGTGCCGGCCGCGCAGCGTGCATCGGTTGCAGGCGCTGTGCACGCGGTTCAGTCGGGACCGCTGGGCGCGAACGCGGTGCCCGCCACTGTCACCCAGCCCAACGGCCAGGTGCTGCCGTTCAACCCGCTCAAGCAGGTCGCCTTCGACGCGCTAAGCCACTCGTATGCGCTCGGGTTCCTGCTCAGCGGGGCCGCCGCGCTCGTGGCCGCCCTGCTCACTGCGACCGCGATGCGCGCGCAGGCCGACGACTCGTTGCTGGACCTGGAGTTGCTCGATGAGTGAGCCCGCCGATGCAAGTCATGTGGAATCAAGACCCAGAACCTGGCCCATCCTGTCCGGCACGGTTCCGCTCCTCGCGGACGGATTCACCCGGCGACCGGAAACGGGTCACGGCCCGTGGGAGTCGCTGCGCCCGGGCGTGACAGTCGTCATCGGTCCTGACGGCGAGCCAAGGGCAATTGCAAGGCACCGTGGTGGAACCGGCAAGACGCAACTCGCCTCCGCATTCGCTCGCAAGCTATGGGCCACCGGCGACCTCGACCTGCTGGTATGGGTGGACGCCTGCAGCCGGGACCGCATAGTCAGCGGCTACGCCAGAGCGCTCGCCGACATAAAGATCGCCGCGCCTCCGGGCAAGCCGGAAGCGGCCGCTGACAGATTCCTGACCTGGCTTGGTGACACCGGCCGACGCTGGCTCGTGGTGCTCGACGGCCTGTCAGACCAGGCGGATGCGGACGGACTGTTGCCGCACGGGCAGAGCGGCCAGGCTGTCGTAACGACAAGGCTGCCCAGCCTGAATGCCTTGCCCGGCGAGAACGGCAATGGCCTGCGGCGCTCGGCGCCGACCGCGCAGCAACTCTCGGTCGCCCTGCCGGTATTCAGCCAGCGCGAGGCCAGGCAGTATCTGTCGGACCGGCTCGACAACGACCCGTACCAGGCTGCGGGCGCCCTCGACCTGGCCGCGGCAGTGGAGTGCCTGCCTGTCGGCCTCGACCTGGCAGTGGCCTATTTGCTGGACACCGGGCAGGACTGCCGCCAGTACCGGCTGGCAATCGACAAGTACCGCCGAGACTGGGTGGACGGCATCGGCGGCGACCCACTGGTGCCCTCGTGGATGCTGGCCTTCGACCGGGCCAGGCAGTTCGCGCCGACCGAGCTGCCGCTGCCGGCGATCAAGCTGGCCGCAGTGCTCGGTCCCTCGTGGATCCCCGGTGCGGTTCTCACCAGTGCCGCCGCATGCGCGTACGCCACCGGGCGGCAGGCCGTGACGGAGGCCGACCAGGCCAGCATCCGGGCTGCCTTCGGCAACCTGCAGCGCGTCGGCCTGGTGGCAATCGAGCCGGATGACGAGATCCGCACCCTGCGCATGTCGGCCGCTGTGCAGTCATCGGTGCAGCGGGTCATGGGCCCGACTGAGCTTCGGCGTGCCGTCCAGGCCGCCGCCGACGCGGTCTACGAGTGCTGGCCCGACGGTGGGTCCAACGCCGAACTTGAGCAAGCCCTGCGAGCCTGCGCGGTCAGCGTCATCCGATGTGACGACCAGGCGTTGTGGAAGCCGGACTGCCATCCGCTGTTGCTGCGGGTCGGACAGAGCCTCGACGACGAGTTGCTGGCCGAGACCGCCCTCGGCTACTGGCGTGACCTCGCCGACAGCGCCACCAAGCAACACGGGGCGCGAGCTGGCGTCACCTTCCAGCTGCGCGACATGTACGCCAGCGCGGCAACCGCGGCAGGGCATGCCGAGGAGGCGGTCACCCTGCGCCAGGAACTCGCCGCTGACACCGACGAGGTGGCGGGCGCGGCCAGCCCGCAGGCTATCGCGGCCAGGTCGCGGCTGGCAGCAGCGCTCAGGGCCGCCGGACGGTTCAGCGAAGCCATCTCACTGGGCACGCGAGTCGCAGCTGATAGCGAGAAGGCGTTCGGGTCCGCCCACGCGCAGACAAAGCAGAGCCTGCGTGAGCTTGGCGGCGCGTACTGCGATGCCGGGCAGTACCGCGAGGCGGTTGACGTGCTGCAGCGCTGCCTGACCCTGCAGGCTCAGACGGCGGGAATGATGCACCCGGAGACGGCAGCAGTCCGGCGCGAGCTGGCCGAGGCGTATCGCAAGGCCGGCCGGGTGACCGAGGCGATCAGGATCTACCAGGACGCGCTCGCCCAGGTCGAGAGCGCGCTCGGCGTGGCCCATCCGGACACGGTCGCCGCCCGGGAGGGCCTGGCCGCCGCTTACTACCGCGCCGGGCGGACCACCGAGGCAGCCTCCGCCTTCGAACGAGCTCTCGCCGACTGGCGGCGCGTGCCGGGAAACGGCCCGGCAAGCACGATCGCCGCGAGGACGAACCTGGCGGCCGCATATTCCATGACCGGCAGGCCGAGGCAAGCGATCCCGTTGTACGAGGGCGTGCTGACCGACGTCGAACGCATCCGGGGCGCCAGCCACCCAGAGACGCTGCGCACGCGGTGGAATCTGGCCGCCGCGTACCACAAAGCGCGACGTCTTCCCGAGGCAGTCGAGCTTGGCGAGGCCACGCTCGCCGACTGTGAGCGGTTCCTCGGCCTCGGCAGCCGGGACACCCTCACGACACGCGCGAACCTGGCGCACGCCTATCACGCGACAGGCAGGCTCAAGCGAGCGAGCGCGCACTTCGACCGCGCGCTCCGCGACTGC
>JASHTT010000580.1 GCA_030040415.1 Streptosporangiaceae bacterium
GGTCCTCGTTGTTGTAGAAGGGGACTACGACGCTGATAAGCGGGGCGCCGGGCATCGCTCACTCGCCGCGCCAGTTCGGCGCCCGCTTCTCCGCGAACGCCATCGCCCCTTCTCGCGCGTCCGCCGAGGTGAACACCGGGCCGATGATCTCTCCCTGCCGGGCGAACGCCGAGGCGCTGTCCCAGTCTGCCGACTCGACGATGATCTTCTTGGTCGCAGCCAGCGCGAGCGGCCCGCCCTGCGCGATCCGGCCTGCGAGGTCACGCGCCGCCGCCAGCGCCTCCCCAGCCGGGACTATCTCGTTGACCAGGCCTGCCTGGTGCAGCCGGGCCGCCGTGTAGTGCTCTCCGGTCAGCGCGATCTCCATCGCGACGTGGTACGGGATCTGCCTGGGCAGCCGGAGCAGGCCGCCGGCACCGGCCACCAGGCCGCGCCTGACCTCGGGCAGCCCGAACTTTGCCTGCTCGCTGGCCACCACTAGGTCGCAGGCCAGCGCGAGCTCGAAGCCGCCGGCCAGGGCATACCCCTCCACGGCAGCGACAACTGGCTTGGCCGGCGGCCGCTGTACCATCCCGCCGAAGCCACGGTCGGCAGCGACCGGCGCGTCGCCTGCCAGGAACCCCTTCAGGTCCATGCCGGCGCAGAACGTGCCGCCCGCGCCGGTGAGGACCAGCACGCTGACGGCCTTGTCCGCATCGAATTCGTCGATGGCGGCCGCGATGCCGCGAGCCACCTCCCCGTTGACGGCGTTGCGCGCCTCGGGCCGGTTGATGGTGATGACGGCGATGCCGTCGGTGACCTCGGTCAGGACTGCGTCAGGCACGGCCCGACCTTACCAGCCCTGGCGGTGACCAAGCCTGGCTGCCGCATGGCTAACGTGTCGCCCGCGACGGCCGCGGACAGCGCAGCTCAGCGTGGGCTTCCCGTCACTTCGGCTGGAACCTGATGCCGGCGTCGAAGCGGACGGTCTCGGCGTTCATGTAGTCGTTCTCGATCAGCGCGCGAACCAGGTGCGCGAACTCAGCGGCGGTGCCCATCCGCTTGGGGAACACGATCGGCGCGACCATCTTGACGCGGAACTCCTCGGCTGCCGGGCCGGTGCCGTAGATAGGAGTGTCGATGATGCCAGGGGCGATCGTGTTCACGCGGATGCCGACCACCGACAGGTCGCGGGAGGCCGGCACGGTCATGCCGATGATGCCGCCCTTTGACGCTGAGTAAGCGAGCTGCCCGGTCTGACCCTCGATGCCGGCCACGGAGGCGGTGTTGATGACCACGCCGCGCTGGCCGTCGGCATCGACGGGCTCGGTCCTTGCGACCGCGGCCGCGCCGATGCTCATCAGGTTGAAGGTGCCGATCAGGTTGACGGCGATCACCTTCTCGAAGGCGGCCCTGTCGTGCGGCGTTCCGTCCCGGCCGACGGTCCGCTGCGCCCAGCCGATGCCCGCGCAGTTGATGATCAGCCGGAGCGGGACACCCTGCGACGCGGCTACGTCCACGGCGGCCTGCACCGCAGCCGTGTCGCTGACGTCGGTCGGGGCGAACGTACCGCCGACTTCCTTGGCGATGGCCTCGCCGCGCTCGGCGTTCAGGTCGGCGATCACGACCTTGCTGCCGGCCTTGGCCAACTCGCGGACTGTGGCCTCACCGAGTCCACTGGCGCCGCCCGACACGATTGCTGCGGTTCCGTTCAGTTCCATGCGCGGAGCATACTGGGCGCCTTCCGGGGCCCCGTGGGGACCTCCCGCCGTACCTGCCGCTAACTCGCTTCCGTCACCTTGGCCAGTGGCAGCACAAGCTGGCGGACCAGATCGGCCTGACCGGGCCAGGGGAAGCCGGGCATCGCTGCCAGCAGTGAAACGGCCCCGTGCAGCGCCACCCACACGGCGATGCCGTCGCCGAGGACGTCGGTGCTGGCGGACCTGCCCGCCTGGACGCAGGCCGTTATGCCATCGAGCAGAAGCGCGAAGGCGTCTTTGCCGAAGTCGACCTGCGGCCTGCCATCCGGACCTACGCAGATTGGCTGGCCGGGGTCGTCAGCCCCGGCGAGCGCGGCGATCCTGTGCTCGGAGAACAGCGCGTTGTATCGCGCTGGGTGTGCAAGCCCGAAGGCGACGTAACTGGTGCAGCCAGCTATCAGCCGTTCGACCGGGTCATCGCCGGCGCCGTCCACGCCGGCGCTGATCGCGTCGGTGAGCTGGTCGAAGATCCGAAGGGCTACCGCAGCCAGGATGGCGTCCCGATCGGCGAAGTGCGCATAGATCGACGGGGCGGCGATGCCGATCTCCCGTGCTACTGCCCGCAGCGTAACGGCCTCGTCGGTGCCGGTCCGCTCGATCAGGGCGAGCGCCCCCGACACGATGTCGGCGTAGAGCCGCGAGCCCTCCCCTCGCGAGTTGCGGCGACGACGGGCGGCCTGTGCTGTTTCCATGACTCCACTTTACACCTGTAAGCTCAATAGTCTATGGTTACGCTTGTAAGCCAACAGTCGTAAGGATTGAGGTCGGGAGGCTTCGATGACAACTCCCACTGCGACAAGGTCGGGATCGGCGTCTCGGACGCTCTCGCGGGCCGCTGCGCGACCCGCCGCCAGCTGGCCGGATGGGCACCCGCGCCGCAAGCAGATCTTGCTCGTGATGTGCCTGAGCCTGCTCGTCGTCGTGATCGACAACACCATCCTCAACACCGCGCTGCCGACCATGGCGCGGGTACTGCACGCGGGAACGAGTTCGCTGCAGTGGATCACCGACGCCTACACGCTGTGCTTCGCCGCACTGCTTATCCCCGCCGGCGCCCTGGGCGACAGGTACGGCCGCCGTCTGTCGCTGCTTGTCGGCCTGTCTGTCTTTGCCATTGGCAGCACCTGGGCCGCGCTGTCCGGGAACGCGGACACGCTCATCGCCGCCCGTGCGGTCATGGGCCTCGGCGCAACCTTCGTCATGCCGGCCACGCTGTCGGTACTGAACGCGGTGTTCCCCCCGCGGGAGCGGGCGAAGGCGATCGGCGCCTGGTCGGCAGTCAGCGGCGTCGGCATCGTGATCGGCCCGGTGGCCGGCGGCTTGCTGCTCACGCACTTCTGGTGGGGCAGCGTCTTCCTGATTAACGTGCCACTGGTCGTGCTCGCGATCACGGGCGTGCTGCTGGTAGTTCCCGAGACGGCCGAGACTGGCCGCTACCGCCTCGACGCCGCCGGCACCCTGCTGGTCGCCGGCTCGCTGATCGCGATCGTCGACGCCATCATCGAAGCACCGACCCGCGGCTGGACCGCACCGGCGACGCTCGGCGAGGGTGTGTTCGGGATCGCGGCGCTCGCCGCGTTCGCCTGGTGGGAACTGCGCACCCGCAGTCCGCTGATCGACCTGCGGATTTTTACCTCGCGGGTGTTCAGCGCGGCCGCCGGGTCGGTCACCGTGACGTTCTTCGCGCTCTTCGGCAGCCTCTTCGTGCTCACCCAGTACCTGCAGCTCGTGCATGGCTACAGCCCGCTGTCCGCTGGGCTGCGCGCGCTTCCGTTCGCGCTGACGATGGGCGCGCTGTCACCGGTGTCAACGATCCTGGCCGGCAAGTTCGGCACGCGGGTCGTCATGTCGTCCGGGATCGCGCTGATGGGCCTTGGCCTGCTCGATCTCTCGACTGCGGGGGTGCGCACCGGCTATCCCCTGATCGCACTGGCGGTGGCGATCATGGGAGCCGGGATGGGGCTGGTGATGGCACCGGCCAGCACCGCGATCATGACCGCCGTCCCGGCCAGCCAGGCAGGAGCCGGCAGCGCCATCAACGACACGATCAGGGAGGTCGGCGGCGCCCTTGGCATCGCGATCATTGGCAGCATCGCGGCCGGTGAGTACCGGTCCAGACTGGGTGGCGCACTAGCTGCCGCCGGCACACCCGAGCCGGTCAAGCACATAGCGACGGGTTCGATCGCGGCGGCCGACGTCGTCAGCCGGCGCATCGGCGGCCTGGCAGGCGGCGAACTGGCGGCCGCAGCGCACAGTGCGTTCGTCGACGCGATGGCCCTGGGCCTGCGCGTTGCCGCCTGCGTCGCACTCGTCTCCGCGGTGGCGGCGTTCGCGTTCGGACAGCGCCAGCCGGGCCGCGCAGCTACCGAAGACGCGGACTCGCGGGTGCCCGCGACAGTCGGCTGACCTCGCCCGGCATGACCAGGTCAAAAGGCGGTCCTGGCGCACCCGGACGCCGGGCCGCGCCGGCTCAGGTGAGCCGCTGCCAGGGCGTTCGCGCCATCGGCCCCGGCCGCGAGCGAGGCGCCAGCCGTTCTCGTATCCCGGGCACGAGGATCGCCCGGACCGTTGCCCGGGACGCGCGTCCCAGCAGCGACGCTGCCGCCCCTACCGCAGCCAGCGGGCTGGTGCGTCCCGGTGGCTTCGGCTCAGGCTCTGCTAAGGCCAGGCCCGGCTCAGCCGCGCTCTCCTGGCCGAACTCGCGCAGCAGCGAGGCAAGGCCGGGATCGGACCGGAGGATGTCGGTCTCGATCCGGTGCAGGACCCTGCGCTCGCGGCGCGGAAGACTCATATCGCACCTCCATGGTGACCTCAGACCACTACCTGGTCACCAGCGCCGCATCCATCGTCTCGCCAGGCAGAGGGTCTGGCAATGGCATATGCCCATCGGAGGGCCGAATTCGGGCGCTCCTCGTCCTGCGCACGCGGGGAGCCTTCCCGCGCACGCGCAGAGCTATGCACGCTGGGAGCTGTGCACGCCGGAGCTGTGCACGCCGCGAGCGCAGCATCGCGGCCGAGCGGGGGCTGCGAACTGTCAGACCAGTGCCGTAGCGTTGCGGGCACACAGTGGCGGACACACAGTGGCATGACGCGGCAAGACGGACGCCGTGGCACGGGGAGGGCTCGTGAGGCAGTACCGGGGTAACCCATGGGCGATCTTGATCGTGGTGTCGCTGGGGTTCTTCATGAC
>JASHTT010000581.1 GCA_030040415.1 Streptosporangiaceae bacterium
CGTAGGCGAAAGTGTTGGTGTGCCCGTCGGCGTCGGTGACCGATGACAGGTTCCCGTCCGGGTCATACGTGTAGACGGTGGCGTGCCCGAGCGGGTTGGTTTGCTTGATGACTTCGTTGGCAGCGTTGTAGCTGAACGTCGTGGTGTGCCCAGTTGCGTCAGTTACCGACGTCCGGTTGCCATCAGGGTCGTATCCATAGCTGGTCACCGCCCCGAGCGGGCTTGTCTGGCTAGCCTGCTGGCCCAACGGCGTCCAGGTGTAGCTGGTGGTGTTGCCTTCGGCGTCGGTACTCTGCAGGAGCTGACCTATCGAGTTGTAATAGCTGCTGGTTGTATCGCCCAGTGGGTTGGCGACCGCCACCAATTCGCCGTAGAGATAACTGAGATAGGTGCTGTCCCCGCTGGGATTCGTTACCTCAACCGGCTGGCCTTCGTCATCGAGGACGATTTCCCACTCGTGGCCAAGGGCGTCGGTCACAGTTTCGGTCTGGGCAGCATCGTTGTACGCGATCTTGACGGTGTCGCCAAGCGGGTCGGTCACGCTGGTAAGCCGGCTGAACGTGGGATCGTAAGTGAACTTCCAGGTCGATGGGTGAGCCGTTCCTGCCAGTTCGGTAAGCGACGTGAGGTTACCTAGGGCGTCATAGGCATAAGTGGTCTTGCGCCCAAGCGGGTCGGTCTGGCTCATGAGCAGGTGCGTGGTAGGGCTATAGACCGTCTTGGTGGTGGCGGCTGTCGAGGTCCCGACCGCGTCCGTCTCGGCCGACGGGTAGCCGCTGGCGTCGAAGGACAAGGTGTCCTGTATGCCGCGTGGGTCGGTCACCTCGGCCTGGGTGATCTCGCCGCTGCTGCTGGTCTTGTAGCTGTAGGACCACTTACCGCCGGTTGCGTCGGTCTGACCGGTCACCAGGCCATCGGAGTTGTACCTGTTGTTGATCGTGTGGCCGTCGGGGTCGGTGACACGCAGCAGTTCGGTGCAGGTGATGGTGCTGAAGGTGGAGCACGCTGCCCAGGTGAACTTGGTCTTGCCGCCGGCTGGGTCGGTGACCGAGGTGAGTCGGCCGTGGTCGTCGTAGGTGTAGTTCAGGGTCCGCCCGGAGTTGTCCTGGACCTTGGTGACGCAGGTGGTGAATGGCGGAGTGGTACCGCTCACGCATTGGCTGTAGGAGAACTGCAGCCACTCCCCGTCTGGCGTGGTGACGGTCCCGATGTCTCCGAACCCATTGGTCCGGTTGATGTCGATCGAGTTGCCGAACCGGTCGGTGACCTGGGTCAGGTACGCAGGGTTTCCGAATTTGAGCACGGTGCCGTTGGTAAGCCTGATGGTGAAAGGACCGTCGGGGTCGGCTCCGTCGCCATTGATCCAGAACAAGGACGAGCCGGCAAACGGTGTCGGGCTGCCGGCCGCCTTGTACACGCCCGTGGTGTCGGAAGGCGAGTAGACGATCTTTGCGCCGTCCGGGTAGTACAGGTCGAAGTTTCCGCTGGTGTCGGCCGCGATGTAGAAGTTCAGGCTGCTGCTCACGCCGATGCCGAAGTCGCGCACGTTGTCGTCTAGCTGGCGGTAGGTCAGGCCGAGAGTGACGCTTTCGACGTCCTGCAGCGTGAGTTCTGTGTTCTGGTAGATGTACAGCCCGGTCTGGGTGTTGACCGGGTCGCCGCAATTGCACGGATCGCCGGCCAATGGGGCGGTCGAGGGAGGGTCGGTTACGGGGATGCCACCCAGGGAAATCGCGTGCCAGCGCACCCCAGGGTCGGGGATGATCTGCTGTCCGTTGGCGCCGACGTGGCCGGTGCCGTATTGCCACCAGCCCATTCCGGGCCAGGTCGGGCTGTCGATGAGGAAGGGAATGGCGGTGCCCGGCGGCTGGTCTGTCACGTTCGGGTAGATGACCCGCAGCCCTTGGCCGCTTACGGTCGCGTCGCCCGGCTGGAGCGTGAAGAACTCCGGCTGCATGCCGGGAGCCAGCGGGTAGGCGGTGCGTCCGACGGTGAGCGGGGTGATCGACACTTTGGTGACCACGCGGCCGTTACCGTTCCTTATGACCGTCCCCTTAGGGATCTGGATCTCCAGGCCGGGAATCTGCGGCGTGGTGACGGTGACCTCATGCGTTGTCGGCGAGGCCAGGGTTACCGCGTGGGCCATGTCCAACTGGGTGAGATAGGTGACCCACGGCAGCACACTGGTATGCCCCTTGGGCAGTTCCACCGGCTCGGCGTAGACGCCGTACTGACGGCCATTGATGTCGTTCGCCGAGATGACTAGCTGGCTTTGGCCCGACGGCAGGCGGGCCAGCAGGAACTGGCCACTCGCGCGCGTGGTCGTGTGGGCCTCGGGCCGGCCGCTGAGGGACAGGACGCTGATCTGGACGCCGGCTAGCGGCGTGCCGTGGTTGTCTTCGACCAGACCCGACAGCCCGGTCACGCCGGCCGGGGCTCGCAGCGGATCGAGGTCGCGGCCCTGCGCGAGCACGGTCGCGCGCGGCTCTCTTATCACCACGCGAGGGCCGCGGACAGTCCCGCCGGGAGTAGTGATGCGCACCGCGCCGCCCGCTCCCGGTGGGGCTGTCACCTGCAGGGTTGTCGCGGTGGCCTTCCTGACATCAGCGAAGAGCGCACCGATGTGCACGAGGTCGCTGCTCGGGGTAGCCGAGAAACCACGGCCAAGGATGGTGATGGTTGCTCCTGGCGCCACCGCCGCCGGCCCGGCCGAGGAGATCGCGGGTGCCGGGGCGACGGGCCGCGAACGGGACGGGGTCTTGCTGACCGACCCGGCTGCCGAGTGGGTGATCGACAAGACGTTGCCCTCGGCGTCGTAGTGGTAGGTAGCGGTTCCCGCCGAGGTGGTGACCGAGGCCAGGCGGCCCGAGGCGTCGTAGGCGTAGGAAACCGTCGGCCCGGAGGCGGCCGATGCCGGCGTGGCGATAATCGGGCTGAGCAGCGCCGCACCTGCCATGACCGCCATGGCGAAGCAGGCGGTGTGCGATGGTCGCCGCAGCAGGCGGCCGAGTGGCGAAGCTGACTGAGTTTTCGGGCCG
>JASHTT010000582.1 GCA_030040415.1 Streptosporangiaceae bacterium
TCGCCAGGGAATCGGCGTGTAGTCGACATCGTCTGCGATCCCGAAGTACCGGAACGGGCTCAGATCGCCTTGCTCGATACCTTCAGTCAGCGGGCACTCATAGACCAGGTTGTCGTAGCAGAGCGCGAGTAGGTCAGCCCCGTCCATCCGGCTCGGGGTTGCGGTAAGCCCGAGGAGGAAGTTCGGCTGGAAGTAGTCGATCAATCGGCGGTAGCTCCGGGCGGCCGCGTGGTGGAACTCGTCGACGACGATGTAGTCGAACTGGTTCTTGGCAAAGCGGTCCAAGTTGCCGGCCATAGTCTGGATGCTGGCGAACAGCATTCGGGCATCCGGCTGCTTCTCTCCGCCGTAGTACAGACCGAGGTCCGCACCCGGCTGCACACGACGGAACACGTCGAGAGACTGCCGCAAGATTTCCTCGCGGTGCGCCACGAACAGGACCTTCCGGAACTGCGGCCGCGCGGAATCAAAGGCTGCCAGCCAGGTCTTGCCGAGGCCCGTCGCCATCACGACGAGCCCGCCCACGAATCCCTGCAGCCGAGTTTGCTCCAGGGCGTCGAGCGCTTCTCGCTGAAGAGCGCGCGGTGCGGGCGCTGCCGCAGGTGGCTCGGGAACGACGCCCGCGGTGTGCGCGGCTGGCTTCCAGAGCTGCCGGTAATCGGCGAGCAGCGCGTGCGTCAGCGGCTTACTCCGGTCATCGGACCAGAGCCGGTCGAACGCGTCCAGGAGCGGCGCCGCGTAGTCAGTCCCGAGGGTCCATTCGATTCCGCCGGCGATGCCAGAGGCGCTCAGGTTGTTACTGCCCACGAACGTCTCGGCTCGGGTGCCGTCAGCAGACCAGAAGAGGTACGCCTTCGGATGGAAGCTGGTAGCGGGATCGTGGAAGACGCGGGTGGTGATCGCTTCCGGCCTCAGCTGCGCCAGGTCGAGCAGCCGAGCCAGCGCGTCCGCATCCGTGACGGTGAGGTAGTCGGTGGTCAGGATCCTGACCCTGGCACCGCGGTCGAGAGCGTCGTCCAGGCCGCCATGCACGAGCTCGAGCCCGGACTTCATGAGGAAGCTGACTAGGAGGTCGACCCGATCGAAGCGCGGATCGCGGAGGCATCTCAGCAGGTCGTCGCGCAGGAGCCGACGTTGTCCGTCGGCTAGTGCGTAGCTCCCGGTCCGCGCTGCAAGGTAATTGCCCCGGCCGGGAATGACATGCCGAATCCCGCCGCGCGGGTCTGGCACATCCCCGGCATAGCGCGGGATCACATGTACATGGAGGTGCTCGACCGTCTGCCCGGCGGCTGCCCCGGCGTTGAAACCTACGTTGAATCCGTGGGGACTGTATTGAGCATCGAGGTCACGCTTGACCTCGTCGACGAGGGCCAGCATGTCGGCACGTTCCTCGTCCGTGGCTTCCCACCAGGTGCCAATCAGGCGGCGTGGGACTACGAGCGCATGCCCAGGGCTCACCGGGAAGCCATCCGAGATGGCGAACGCGGACCGATTCGACGCGAGCCACTCTGACGCGGGGATGGCCAGGAATGGCGAGTCAACTCGGTCCATGGCCCGACCGCCCAATCCAGGCCAGCGGAAGCTGTGCCGTCGAGACACTGCCTTGATGGCCTGTAATGCTTGCGAAGAGCACGATCGTCCCGTTCACCGTCGTCACGTACTAGGACGCACAGGACAAACAGGCGGTTTACCAGGGCAAGCGGCCCTAGCGGCTCACGGCAAGGGCGTGTGCCAGTCTGAGAGTCAATTCACTGAACTATACTTAACTGAAGTATGATTCAGTCATCAGGAGTCCGCTATCTCAGCCCTAGCCAAGCCCGCGCGCCTCTTTGATCGTGACCGCGAGTGGCGCAGCCTGATCGACTTCGTGTCTGACGACCGCCCGGAGGCGACCTTGGGGGTCGTCAGCGGTCGGCGTCGGCAGGGGAAGTCCTATCTGCTGCGATCACTGGCTGAGGTGACCGCCGGGTTCTTCTTTGAGGCCGTGCAGGCGACGGAGGCCGAATCGCTGCGGATGGTCGGCGCCGAGTTGGCCGCGTATGCCGGAGCGCCCGCGCCGTACGCGTTCACGAACTGGGATGACGCGCTTGCTTCGCTCTTCGCGCTTGGCGACGGCAGGGCCGCGGTGATCATCATCGACGAGTTTCCTTACCTGGCAGATGCCTCGCCGTCACTTCCTTCGTTGTTGCGCCGCGCGCTAGACCGGCGAGGTCCGTCGATGGGCTCCGGCAATCAGGCCAGGATCCTCGTATGCGGATCGGCGATGTCTGTCATGGGCCGCCTGCTAGGCGGGAACGCCCCGCTCCGTGGCCGGGCCGGACTCGAAATTGTGCTCAAGCCGTTCGGCTACACCGAAGCTGCCCGCTTCTGGGATCTAGCTGATCCGCGGCTGGCGGCGACGGTGCACTCCATTGTTGGCGGTACCCCTGCCTACCGGCGCCAATTCGTTCGCGACGACGCGCCAGCAGACATGGCCGATTTCGACGACTGGGTGCAGCGTGCCGTGCTCAACCCCGACCGGCCGCTGATGCGCGAAGCGCGGTACCTCCTCGCTGAGGAGACCGATATCCGAGATCCAGCGTTGTACCACTCCGTGCTAGCCGCGATCGCTAACGGCAACGGCCGCTGGGGCGCGATCGCCGGCTACATCGGCCGCAAGTCTTCCGATATAGCACACCCGCTCAATGTGCTCGAGGACTGCGGATTGATCGGGAAGGAGGAGGATGCCTTCCGGTCAGGCCGGGCCGTATACCGGATCACCGAACCGCTGATTACCTTCTACGAGGCGGTCATGCGGCCACACTGGGGCGACCTGGAGCAGGGCCTTGGCGGTCAGGTATGGGCTGACTCCCGGCAGCGGTTCAGCTCGGCGGTCATCGGGCCGCACTTCGAAGCAGTGTGCCGGGACTTCGTCACCAGCCGGGGGAGGGATCTGTTCGGGCGGCCTGTCGGCCGGGTCGCGGCGGGTACCGTCGGGGATCCGTCTGGCCGAGAGCAGATTCAGGTCGACGTGGCAGTACTCGGCCCGGCCGAGGCCGGCCAACCGCGTGAAGTGATCTCCCTCGGTGAGGCCAAGTGGGGTGAAACGCTTGGAGTGCGCCATCTGGCCCGGTTGGACAGAGCGCGGTCGATCCTGACTGACAAGGGCTTCGACACGAGCCATACCGTGCTGGCCTGCTACTCAGGTGTCGGCTTTGACGACGAGCTTCGGGCCATTGCCCGCGGATCTGATGTCATGCTGGCCGACCTCGACATGCTCTATGGGCAATAGCCGCACTGTTCGCCGGTACCTCACGCCGTGGGGGCACTAACACGGAAGACTTCGCCAGTGAGCCAGCATCCGCGGCGGTGTGCGGTTTCCGTGGTCTCTTCTTGCCCCTGGCTGCATGCCGCGCTCCTGACCTGAGGAGACACGACTTAATTGAGTTAGGCCATTCTCAGGCGGGCCTGTGCTGCCCGAAGTCTTGCGGTCAGGTCAATCGCGTCAGGGTGACCCATAATTTCTGGGCGGGCAAACAGCACCTTGCCGTTCACGTGCCGCCGGTAGACGGAAGCAGATTCGACGACATTGCGAGGTACTTTTGATGCCCGTGCCACGGCGTAGTCCGTCGATGAGAGCAGCACGATGACTGCGGAGTCAAAATCGAACGAGCGGAACGGAGACAACTGCAATTGGCCCGGCTCTGCTGGGTCCGCTACGACGCGGGCCTTCACCTGCAGCTTCTCGCCATCGTTGCTGAGCACGTCCCACGACTTCTCAGAGTTGGGTGCCAGCTGGCCGCCTAGGGCGGTGATTACTAGGTACTCGGCGTAATCGCCGACTGGGGCGTTCTCTGTCCGGATGACGCCCCGGCTCTTCAGTTCCGCCAGGATGGCCCGGTACAAGGAGAACAAGCCAGCCTCGCTGTATGCCGACAGATCCGGCACGTGTCCTTGGTC
>JASHTT010000051.1 GCA_030040415.1 Streptosporangiaceae bacterium
ACCACCACATCCGGCGGCGCCGAGATGGCTGGCGAGGCCACTGCAGCCGGGTGCGCAACCGCATGTCCCGGGGCCGCGTAGGCCGGAGCGGCATAGAGAGCGAACCCGCTCGTGACCGCGATGACGGCAAGCATCGCTCGAACCAGCATCTTTCCGCGCAGCTGCATCTCTGCCCCCCAAGTCCTGAGCTTCGGTAGCAGCATCATGGAGGTCGGCTGCCGGACGGAACATCAGCCACCTGGCTGACCCGCAGCGGCCCTTTCGCTGGCCGCCCTGGTGTGACCGCTCCCTTGGAGACCTGACCCTGCAGGTGGACCCGGGTTTCCACCATGTGGCGGATGTTCTGGACACATCGCTGGCAGATCGTGAGGCTGTGAGCGATGATGTGGCCTATTGGGGGGGCAGGTCGTGGCTGGTCGCTCGCGTGAATGATCCTGACGGGCCAGCCTTTTCGCTGCCTGCAGGCACGATCACCTTCGTGTCGGCCGACGCGGTCGCGGCGTCGAGGCACCGCGATGACGCGCCAGAAGTGGCAGCGGCAGTGGCTCGTTATCAGCTGCTGGTTGATGACGCGATCGGCCGTCACGGCGGAGTCCGGCCGCCCCAGGAGGCTGAGCCTGACCGGGTGGTTGGAGCGTTCTCGCGCGCCTCGGACGCCGTGGCCGCGGCGCTGGCGTCACAGCAAGCTCTGAATGCCGAGGCGTGGCCGGGTGACGCCGTGCTGAGGGTCCGGATGGCGGTCCATACGGGGGAGGCGCAGCTGCGCAGCGAAGGCGCCTTCTTTGCTGAAGCGGTGACTCACTGCGCTCGCTTGCTGGGGATCGGTCACGGCGGTCAGATTCTGGTCTCCGCCGCAACTGCCTCCCTCCTCGGGGACCGCACGCCGGAGGGAGCCCGCCTCGTCGACCTCGGCAGTCATCGGCTGCGAGATCTGGGTCGTGCGGAGCAGGTGTGGCAGCTCGCCCACCCCGACCTAGCCCTGACCTTTCCGCCGCTCAGATCGCTTGACGTCTTCCGCCACAACCTGCCGGTTCAGCTGACATCGCTGGTCGGCCGCGACGGCGAGATCGCGGCCGTTGGCCGGCTTATGGCCGAGGAACGGCTGATCACCCTCACTGGGCCCGGTGGCGTCGGCAAGAGCCGCATGGCCCTGGCAGTGGCTGCGGAAGAAGTAGAGCGCTTCGGCGGCGGCATCTGGCTGGTCCAGCTGGCAGGCGTCGCGGACCCCGACGCGGTCGCCACAGCGGCGCTGGCGGCTATCGGTGCCTACCAGTCGTCAGGCGTGGCGCCGGTCGAGCTGCTCTCGATGGCGCTGGGGCGCGAGCCATCGCTGCTGGTCCTGGACAACTGTGAGCACCTGATCGAGGGCTGCGCCGGGCTGGCCGCCGGGCTGCTGAGCGCCAACCCGGCAGTTACGGTGCTGACCACCAGCCGCGAGTCGCTCGGCGTCCCGGGCGAGGTCAGCTGGCAGGTAGCCGCACTTGACGCCCCACCGCCTGAATACACGCCCGCCGTGTTGACGCTACCTCAGTACGACGCGGTGCGGCTTTTCGTCGACCGGGCGAAGAAGGCGCGGCCGTCATTCGCCGTGTCCGATCAGAACGCCCCTGCCGTGGCGCGCATCTGCCAGCGCCTCGACGGTATCCCGCTGGCACTGGAACTAGCCGCCGCATGTTGCCGACAGCTATCGGCCGAGCGGATCGCGGACGATCTCGACAATCGCTTCCGGTTGCTCACCGGAGGCGCCCGCACGGTCCTGCCGCGCCACCGGACACTGGGCGCCTCGATCGACTGGAGCCACGACCGGCTCGACAGCTCAGAGTCGGTCACCTTCCGCCGCCTCGGCGTCTTCGCTGGCGCCTTCCCGCTCGAGGCTGCCGAGGCAATTGTCTCGGCAGCTGGTGTCATCGAGCCGGAGCAAGTGTTCGACCACGTCAGCCGGCTGGTCGACAAGAGCCTGGTCGTCGTCGAGGACGGTCTGCAGAGCGAACCGCGCTACCGCCTGCTCGAGACGCTGCGCGCCTACGCGCAGGACAAGCTGCGGTCAGCGGGCGAGCTCAACTCGCTGCGTGACATTCACGCTCAGTGGTGCCTGGACTGGCTGGAGGAGCGCAGCGAGGTGCTTCACCTCGACGCGGTCGTCAGGCAGATCGAGCCCATGCACGACAACCTCCGGGCGGCGCTCGACTGGACCGTGGACCAGCCGCAGACGGGTCTTCGCCTGCTTGGCAACCTGGCCCGGGCCTGGCACGCCTGCGGGCGACCCGCGGACGCCTTGGCCGCCGTCGACTGCCTCCTGACCGACGAGAACGCTCTGAGCTGCGGGCCCGACTGGGTCGCGGCCGCGCTGCCGGCTTCGGTCCTGGTCGAACTCCACCGTGGATTCGGGGAGTCGGCAGCCCTGCTCGACAAGACGGAGCACCTCGCCGCCAAGCTAGGCCGGTCCTACGAGGCGACCCTGGCCAGATGGCTGGCCAGCTATGACGACGAGTCCTGCCGGGCGGCGTGCGACGAAGCCCGCAGGCAGGGCGACGCCTACTTTTACCCGCTGACCCGCATCTCCTTGATCGAGATGCAGACCGACGCGGATCCAGGGGCAGCCGTGCAACTCGACGACGACGATCTGGTCGCCGCGTGCCAGGGAAGCTCGCTGCTACTCGAGCACGCCGATTACGTCCGGGCTCAGGCCGAACGGGCACCGGGAAACATCCGCCGCTGCATCGCCCTCGCTACCGAGCTGACGCGCAGCCCATCTGGCATCACCGTAGCGGGCGCGATCAACGTGCTGAGCGGATCGGCGCTGCTTGCGATGGACGAGGAAGCTCTCACGCTGGCCGTCGAGACTGCCGAGCGGAGACTGGGCACCACGTCGCCGACCTGGGACATCGCCGAGCACCGTCTCGGCTTGCTCCGGGGCAAGGCCAGCCGGGTCGAGCACCACCTGCGCCAGGGGGCGGAGAACTTCTCTCCCACCGGGCTGTACCTGATCGTCAAGGAGGCGATCGACGCGGGAGCCGCAGCCGTCGCCCTGGAAGCCGCCCGCACCCAGGCTGGACGCGGGCCTTACAGCCAGGCGCTGCTCGCGTGCTGCGAAGCTGTCGCGTCCGACGATGCGGAGCGCTGGCACGAAACCCTGCAGATCGGCGCCGAGCACGGCCTGCGGCTGCTCATCGTGGACGCGCTCGAAGGTCTCGCAGTGGCCGCAGGCCGCTCGGAGAGCTGGGTCGAGTCACTGCGGCTCTTCGGAGCAGCACAGCGGCTGCGCGAGGAATGCGACTACCACTGGCGGTTCCGCACCGAGCAGAGCGCCGTCAACGAAGCCGTGGCAGCTGCGCGCGGGCAACTGGAGCCAGCCGACGCCGACAACGCGCAACTGCAAGGCCAGACCATGAGCTGGCCGGAAGCGGTCCACTACGCCCGCCGGGCGCGTGGCGAGCGCAAGCGGCCACGGCACGGCTGGGCCGCGCTCACGCCGACAGAAGAGCAGGTGGTCACGCTCGTCTCCGAGGGCCTGACTAACCCGCAGATCGCGACCCGCCTGCTCATGGCGAGGGCGACCGTAAAGACCCATCTGGAGCACGTCTTCCTAAAGCTCGGCGTCACTTCCCGGAGCGAGCTGGCGGCCCAGGCTGCGCGCCGGGATGGCTCGCAGTCGCCCGGCTGACTAGGCGGCTGGGAGGCGCCCGGACTCTGAGATGGTGACCGTTTTAGACCCGTGCAGTGTCCTTGCCGAACCGCCAGATGGCGCCGAAGCTGAAAATCACCAGCCACGCGAGCACGTTGACGGCCCAGGTCCAGTCAACGCCGTTGCCGAGCAGCGGGGTGTGTACGAGCTGGTTGAGCCCGTACAGCGGGGTCCACTTGGCGACCACCTGGACGGCGTGCGGATACGAGCTGACCGGGATGAACAGGCCGCCGGCGAATGACAACAGGGTCATGATGATGCCCAGCACCTGCATGATGTTCTCGCTCGGCATCAGGTAACCGAGGAACAGGCCGAACGCGGCGAACAGCAGTGACCCGATCCACACGCACAGCGCACTGACGATCCACAGGTAGCCGGGCATGGACGCCTTGTGCGTTAGCAGCCCGACCACGTTTACGACGAGCACGGAGGCGAAGCCGAGCAGCATCGCCGTGCACACCTTCATCGCGATGTAAGCCGGAGGGGCCAGCGGCGTCAGCCGCAGCTGCCTGCTCCAGCCCTGGGCGCGCTCGATGGCCACCATCGCGCCGCCGAAGGTCGTCGCGACGACGGCCCCGTACAGCTCCAGGCTGATCATGATGAACGCGGAGACGTTGCCGTGCCCGGCCGACTCCTTCGTGTACTTCGCGGTCAGCCCGAAGATCAGGAAGAAGAACACTGGGAAGATCAGCGTGATGATGACGGTGCGCCGGTTGCGCAGCAGCCGGCGCATCTCCAGATGCAGCGCTGTCAGGTTGAAACCGCCGAGGCGTGGAGTGGTGCGGCCGCTCAGGTCTGGCGCGACGACTGCCCGCGACGTGCTCATCAGATCGCTCCTGTCGTAGCGTTGCTGGCCTGCGAGTCGTCACCGGTCAGCGCGAGGAACGCATCCTCGATACCGCGTGCGATGATTTCGAGATCCCTGGCGGGCGTGGCGGTCAGCAGGTACCTGGCCACCGCGTCGCTGTCGGTGGCGTGAATCAGCACCGTGTCGCCGCGCACCTCAACGCTGTCGGCGCCCTGGATGGCGCCCAGCTCGGCCTCGGTAGCGCCGGGCAGCGTGGCGCGGACCGTGCGGCCCGCCGCCATGGCCTTGATCTCGGCGGCGGTCCCGTCAGCCACGATCTGCCCGTGCCGCAGCAGGATGATCCGGTCCGCGTAGGCGTCGGCCTCCTCGAGGTAGTGCGTGGCGAACAGCACGGTCCTGCCCTGCTCGGCGTCCTTGCGGATGGTCGCCCAGAAGCCGCGCCGCCCCTCCACGTCCATTCCGGTCGTCGGCTCGTCGAGCACGAGAAGTTCTGGATTGGGAACGAGCGCCATCGCGAACCGCAGCCGTTGCTGCTCACCGCCGGAGCACTTGCCGACCCGCCGGTCGGCGATCTCGGCGATGCCCGCCCGGCCGAGCGCCTCAGCCACCGGCTCGGTCTGCGCGAACAAGCTGGCCGTGTACTGCACGGTCTCGCCGACGGTCAGGTCCTTGAGCAGCCCGCCGGTCTGCATCACCGCCGAGACCAGGCCACGCGCGATCGCGTGCCGTGGCTGCCCGCCGAAGACCAGGACACGGCCGGCCGTCGGCTGCGACAGGCCAAGGATCATGTCGATGGTGCTGGTCTTGCCTGCGCCGTTCGGCCCGAGAATGGCCACGATCTCGCCGGACGCGATCCGGACGTCGACGTTCCTGACCGCCTGGACGTGCCCGAAGTTCTTGCTGACCGCCTGCAGTTCAACGGCTTGCGGAGCGGTACCCGCGCTGGCCACGCCGACGTTGCCCCTGCTGATGGACGTCATGGCTCCAGTGTCCCAGCACCGCTAGCAAACCTCTGCCCGTTATTTGTCTGGAGCTAGCGGTGGCGGCGGTCACTGCTCGCCAAGCTTGCGCTCGAAACTGGCCGGGATAACCAGATCTTCCCTGGTCAGCTCGTGTACAGAGGTGCGTGCCAGGCCGAGCAGAGTCGAGTCCAAACCGTTACGCATGATGTCGAGCACATTCTCGACGCCCGCCTGGCCGCCCGCCGCCAGTCCCCACAGGTACGCCCGGCCGATCATGACAGCGCGCGCGCCGAGCGCGAGCGCCTTCGCGACGTCGCTGCCCCGGCGCACGCCGCCATCGAGCAGCACCTCAATCTGGCCGCCGACCGCCTCGGCG
The DNA here is from genome assembly GCA_030040415.1 of Streptosporangiaceae bacterium. Classification (GTDB taxonomy): domain Bacteria; phylum Actinomycetota; class Actinomycetes; order Streptosporangiales; family Streptosporangiaceae; genus JAJYUU01. The sequence goes on from JASHTT010000051.1 coordinate 5,832, forward strand.
ACCGCGGGCAGCGCGCGGATGGTGGCTGGCGTGCCGTCCAGGTTGTTGCCACCGTGGTTGGATACCGAGATCGCGGTCACGCCCGCATCGACAGCGCGCTTGGCGTCGTCGACCCGGCACACCCCTTTGAGCAGGAACGGGCCGTCCCACAGGCTCCGCAACCAGGAAATGTCGGTCCAGCTTGGCGGCGGTGTCGTCATCCACTCGCCGTACGCGGCGAAGAACGCCGGCGGCGCGGCGGGCGGCAGGACCATGTTCGGCACGGTCAGCTCCGGCAGCTTGCCGGTGCGGAGATAGCCGGCCAGCCAGCGCGGCCGCACGAGTGTCTCGGCGGCGTGCGGCATGAGGCTGCCCAGGGTGTTGGTCTGCGGGATCTTGGGGCTGCCCCAGTCGCGCGAGTGCGAGAACGTCCAGTCGAGAGTCAAGATGATCCCGGCCGCGCCCGCAGCGCTGGCCCGCGCCAGCCTGGCCTCGATGGCCTCGCGGGTGCCTGACCAGTAGACCTGGAAGAACGTCCGGGGATTGGCCGCGACGACCTCCTCGATCGGTTTGCTGGCGAACGAACTCAGCCCCATCGCAGTGCCGCGCGCCGCCGCCGCCCTGGCAACTGCCACCTCGCCGTCGGGATGCACCGCCTGCACGCCGGTCGGCGAAATGATGACCGGCATCGAGATGGGCTGGCCGAGCACAGTGGTGGCGAGTTCGCGCTTGGCCGGGGCGCCCGCCACGTGCGGCGCGAAGCCTAGCTCGGTGAACGCCCTGACGTTGTCGTCCAGCGTCTGGCCGCGCTCGGAGCCGGCCAGCAGCGCGTCGTAAACGGACTTGGGCAGCCTTTTGCGAGCCCGCCGTTGCGCCTCAGCGACCGACTCGAACCACGCAGTGGCCATCAGGGTTCCTCCCGCCTTTCCCGCGCCGCCCGGCCCATCCCTACGATGCGCAACGGCCGCCACGTGATGGCCGGGCTGAGCGGCACAGCCGTGCGCTCTCGCAGGCAGCCCGCCCAGACGCCAG
>JASHTT010000005.1 GCA_030040415.1 Streptosporangiaceae bacterium
GAGCAGATCGAGATGCAGCGCCTCATCATGCTCAACATCGACCCGCCGCAGCACACCAAGGTGCGCGGGATCGTGTCCCGCGGCTTTACCCCGAGGGCGATCAACGGTCTGCGCGACGTGCTGAAGGCGCGCGCGGAGAAGATCGTGGCGACCGCGTTGGCCGGGGGCACTGGTGACTTCGTCACGGATGTGGCGTGCGAGTTGCCGCTGCAGGAGATCGCCGAGCTGCTGGGCGTGCCGCAAGAGGACCGGCACAAGATCTTCGCGTGGTCGAACGACATGGTCGGCTACGACGACCCTGAGTACTCCGGCGACGCGGAGAACGCCGCCGCCGAGATACTCGGATACAGCATGGTCATGGCGGAGGACCGCCGGCAGTGCCCGCGGGACGACATCGTCACCAAGCTCGTGCACGCGCAGGTGGATGGCGGCGAGCTGACCGCCGACGAGTTCGGCTTCTTCGTCATCCTGCTCTCCGTGGCCGGGAACGAGACCACCAGGAACGCGATCTCGCACGGCATGCTGGCGTTCCTCGATCATCCAGGCCAGTGGGAAGTGTTCAAGGCGCAGCGGCCGCCGACCGCGGTGGACGAGATCGTCCGCTGGGCAACGCCGGTCACCGTCTTCCAGCGGACCGCGACAACTGACACGGTGCTAGGCGGCCAGGAGATCCGCCAGGGTCAGCGAGTGGGGCTGTTCTACCGGTCGGCGAACTTCGACGAGGAGGTATTCGACCGACCGGAGCGCTTCGACGTGCTGCGCAACCCAAACCCGCACCTCGGCTTCGGCGGCAGCGGCGCGCACTACTGCCTCGGCGTCAACCTGGCCCGGCTGGAGATCGACCTGATGTTTAACGCCATTGCCGACGCTATGCCCGACATCAGCAAGGCCGGCGACCCGCAACGGCTCCGGTCTGGCTGGCTGAACGGCATCAAGCGGCTGCCGGTCAGCTATCTGTAGCTCCGTCGGCCGGGCCGTCGCTCTTCTCCCCGGGGGCCGAGTCGCGCTCGACACTTGCGTACGCGGCCGCGGTGAACAGCGCCGTGAAGTGCCTGACCACCTCGTCCGGTGACGCGCTGACGTCTCCGTTGATCCACTCGAGCAGGACCTCAACGACGCCGCCCATCAGGAACCGCGCGGTCAGCACGGGATCGAGCCGCAGCCGCACGCCATCACCCGCCAGCCGCAGCGCGTTGTCGGCGGTGAACTGCGCGAGTGCCTGCCGGGTATCGTGCCGTAGCCGCTCCAGCCGCTCGCTGACGCCGACGACTTCGATCGCGATGATCCGCGCCTTGCGCCGGTCCTCGGTGACCACTGCCCACGCGGCCAGCAGGCCAGCGCGGGCCTGACCCTCGATCGTGTCTTCTCGCGCGACTGCCTCGCTCGCCCTGATGAAGATGTCCCCGACGATGCGCTGGTAGACGCCATACAGCAGGTCTTCCCTGCTGCTGAACGACTCGTAGAAGTAGCGCGAGTTAAGGGCGGCCGCAGCGCTGAGGGTACGCACCGACGTACTCGCGTAGCCGACAGTGCCGAACAACTCGAGCCCGGCATCGAGCAACCGCTGACGCCGCTCGGCCTGCCGTTCGGCCGGCGTGATGCCGCGGTACGTCCGGGCGCTGTCCACAAGAGATTTTATTCGGCCGCCGGCTTCCCTGGGAAAAGTGGTATGGCACTGCTACAGTTTCCGCTTGAATGAGGTGCTCAAGTGCTACAGATTCGGCTGGCCGCGGAGGCGACATGAGGCATCGCATGGGACTAGGCCTGGCGGACCACCGCCGGAATGCCAGACGAAGCACCGTCGTAATCGCTGCGGCCGCCGCGCTCGTGGCCCTGCTGCTGCCCCTTGCCGCGGGCACGGCTACGGCCTCCCCTGCCGCGCTGGCGACAGCGGCAACAAGCGGCGCGCCGTCGCTGAAGCTCATCCCTGCCAAGAGCGGCATACACGGGTATCCCTACGACGCGGCAACGAGCATTGCGGAGTTTCCCGGCGCGCTGACCATCAACCTCGCGCACCACGGCTACACCGAACGCGAGTACCTGATGTCCGGGACGACCAATATCTACTCGGAGAGCGGCTTGTGGTCGTCGGACGGCGACTGGAACGTGTCGGTCGCGCAGAGCGGAGTCCCCTACACGACGAGACTGCTCGTCCGCTATCCCACCGACCGCGCAAAGTTCAACGGCACCGTTGTCGTCGAGTGGCTCAACGACACCACCGGCGGGGACCAGGACCCGGTGTGGTCGGAGATCTATAACGAGGTTCTGTCCGAGGGCTACGCCTACGTCGGCGTGACCGCACAGACCGAGGGCATGAACGAACTGAAGGAATGGGACCCGGTCCGGTACGCGGCGCTCGGCGACACGAACGACGGCCAGTCCTACGACATCTTCACCCAGGCGGCCGAGGCTGTCCGCGACGAAAGTTCGACGCTGCTCGGCGGCCTCGATGTCAAGGAAGTGATCGGCGCCGGGGACTCGCAGTCCGCGTTCCGGGTGCTTACTTATATCAACGCGATCCAGCCGCTCACGCACGCTTTCGACGGCTTCCTGCTGGTCGGCCGCGCTGCCCTGGCCGCGCCGATCGGCACCGGGCTGGTCGCCTTCTCGCCGTTCCCGGCATTGATCCGCACCGACAACACCACCCCGGTCATCCAGATCGAGACCGAGGGCGACATCGAGGAACTGGGCTTCGCCTACGCCCGGCAGCCCGACAACAACTACCTGCGGACCTGGGAGCTGGCCGGCGCCGCGCACATCGACTTGCACGAAGGGCTTTACGAGGCCAACACCATAGAGCGCGAGAATCCCACGCTGACTGCCCCGGCGTGCCTGTTCGGCGTGGTCGCCAACGGCGCCACGCAGCCCGACAACATGGGCGTGTACGAGCTTGAGGACGCCGCGCTCGCCGCGTTGCAGCAGTGGGTCACCACCGGCACCGAGCCGGCGCACGGGAATCCGATAGCCACCACGCCGATCTTCAACATCGTGGAACGCGACCAGTACGGCAACGCACTCGGCGGGATACGGCTGCCAGAAATCCAGGTGCCCACCGAGACCTACTCAGCGATCAACTTCGCCGTCCCGAGCGAGGAGAGCCTGAGCCCGTCTGGCCTGCTCAGCACGCTGGAGGCGATCTTCACGGCGCTGGAGACCGGGGAGATCACGAACACGACACTGCGCGACGAGGGCCTGTGCCTGCTGGAGGGCTATTACACCCCGTTCAGCACCGCGACGCTGGAACGGCTCTACCCAACGCACGCGGACTACGTGGCCAAGTACACCGCGGCCGCGGCCGCGGACCTGGCCGATGGATTTCTCACCCAAGCCGACTACAACGCCTCGGTGAAGGCAGCCGAAGCGTCATCGGTGCCGTAACCGCGGCAGGACGACTTCGGCCGGCACGACGCGATCGAATTGCAGCCCGGCGAGGCTGCCAGCTACCCCGACGGCAGCGACCGAGCCTGCCCGGTACACGGCGAAGCAGTTCTCGTCCTGTGGCACGAAGATGAGCTGGACGAGGCTCACCTCCGTGCCGGCCGCCGTCGCCTGCTCCGCGCCGACCCTGGCCTGCCCGGCGATCTCGGCCGCGTTCGCTTCGCTGGGAAAGTAGAACTCGGCCATGTACTCCACGTCGGCAGCTTAAGCTTCGCTGCACCCTCGCTGAACGCGGAGAACCACACAGAATGACGGCGGCTTCGCGAGCAGCCCGCGTGCGGTTGGCTGCCGCAGCAGTGCGTGCGCGTCGCTGACGGGATGTTGGCTCCTAGTGGGCGAGCGTCCAGGCGAGCTCACCTAGCCGTCGCGCAGCCTGCTTGCCAGCTCGGTCCGGGAGCGCACGCCCAGCTTGGCGTACGCCTTGGTGAGGGTGGACTCGACGGCGCGCACGGTCACGAATAGCTCAGCCGCCACCTGGCCGTTGCTCATCCCAGCAGCGACGAGCTCCACCACTCGCCGCTCGGATTCGGTCAGCTCCTCCGGGCCAGCAGAGCGTCCGCTGATCCTGGCGATCTCGGCCCGCGCCCGCGCTGCCCACAGCGGTGCTTCGACCGCCTCGAAAACACTGAGCGCCTCTGACAGCGTGGCCCGGGCCGCGGCGCGCTGCTTGAGCCTGCGCTGGAACACTCCGAGCAGCAGCATCGTCCGGCCGCGCAGCAACGGCATCGGTGCTGCCTGATCGTGCAGCGCGAGTGCCGCCTCCAGGTGACCCACGGCTCCTGCCAGGTCACCGGCGGCTGCGGCGAGCGCGCCTCGGCAGCGGGCCACCAACGCTGCGGTCACCGGGCTCGGGATCGTGGCCTCCAGGTCGGCGACGATCCGGCTGGCGCCCTCCGACTCGCCCACGGATGCCAGCGCTTCCGCGGCGTCGGCGAACAGGACAGGTGAGGTGACGCGCATGCCGACGGACTCGAACCGGCCGGCCAGCGACCGCAGTCGGTCTGCCGCCGCTGCCACGCCGCCGAGCGCGAGGTCCAGGCTGCCCGGCAGCGCCTGGTGCAGCAGAACGCCTGCCTCTTCACCGGTCTGCCGCGCCAGGTCCAGTCCGCGCTCGGTCATCTCCCTGACCTGCTGCGCCTCGCCGAGTTGCAGCGCAGGCCACGCGCACGCGTACAGCGCCATGCTGATGGTGTGCGGGAAGCTCAGCTGCTCGGCAACCTGAAGTCCGTCGGCTGCCAGCGCGGCGGCTCGCCTGGCGTCGCCGCGCAGTAGCGCGATGCCCGACTGAAAACGGAGCGCGTGCGCCCGGACGTACTCGACGCCTTCCGCTTCGGCACGATCAAGCAGCGTCGCGAACTCCGCCTCGGCGAGGTCAAGCTGGCCCGTGTAGATGTGATACTCGGCCGCCACCCAGCGGGCGGGGGTTCGCATCACCAGCGGCGCGGCTGCGGGCTCTAGGTCCAGCGCCTTGCGCAGCACACTCTGATCCGCTTGCCTGCCATACCGCACCTGAAGTTCGAACGTCTGCGCCAGTGACGCCGCGAGCAGCGCTGGATCTCCCGATCGTTCCGCGTCGGAGAGTGCCTGCCGCCCGACCGCCACGGCCTTGGCCTTGTCTCCCTGGATGGACCAGATGTCAGACAACGCGATGCGAATGTCGGCCGTGCGGGCCGGATCGTCGCCGGCCTCGGCGAGCGCGCGCTGCATGACGCTGACCGCCCGCGGATAGTCATGCTCCAGCAGCAAGCCGAGCTGGCTGAGCGCGTCGGCTCGCTCGCTGCCAGGCGGCGCGGCCTGCGCGATCTGCTCGGTCAGCGAACGCGCTCCGTCCATGTCGCCAGCCAGCGCGAGCTGAAGCGCCGACTCCAGCCGCCGGCGACTGGCAACCGAGAGATCGGCTGGGGGTGTCAGCGTGGCCGCGAGGTCGAATAGCTCGGCGGCCACCGACGGCGCGCCGCGCACGGCCGCGGCGCCGGCCGCCTCGGCCAGCTGGTTGGCGACCTCCGCCGACGGAGCGGCGGCAGCCAGCGCACGATGGCGGGCACGCTCCTCGGGAAGGGCGGCGACACCCGCCGCGGCGGCGTGCAGTTCCCGGCGGCGGGCCGGCGGGATACCGGCCGTCACGGCGGCGGCCAGCACCGGGTGGCTGAACTCGAACCGGTCTCCGGCATGCTCGAGCACCGAGGCCCGCACACCCGCGTCGAGTGCTGCGGTATCGACGCCACAGGCCAGGTACTGCTCGATCGAAGCGTGCGGCATTAGCGCGACGAGTTCGAGCGACGCGAGCAGGTCGGCCGGCAGGGCACCCAGTCGCTCGCTGACCAGGTCGGCGAGGGTGGCTGGCACGGGGAGGGTCACGTCGGCACCGGGACCTGAGCCGCGCCGGAGCATCGCGCGGCCGATCTCCAGCGCGATGAACGGGTTGCCGCCCGACCCTGCCTCGATCCGTCGAAGCACCGGACGCGGGAACGCGGCGCCCAGCCTGCTGTGCAGCAGCCTGTGCAGCGCGCCGAGGCTCAGCCCGCCGACTGGGAGCACGGCTGCGGCCAGCCGCGCGCGGTCTAGCTCGAGCGGAAGCTCCGCGCCTGGTGAGTCGGTGCGCTGCGCGCAGAGGAGCCCGACCTGCTCGTGCTCCAGGCGCCGGACCGCGTAACCGATGGCGGCCTCGCTCGCCGAGTCCAGCCACTGGACGTCATCGACGACAAGCAGCAGCGGTGCGGTCGCGGCCAGCGCGGTGAGCGCACACCGGAAGGCAGCGGCCATCGTCCGCGGTTCAGGTGCACGGGCCGGAGAGTCGTCCAGCAGCAGGGCGACCCGAAGCGCACTCGCTTGCACAGCCGGCAGATCGGCGACAACCTCGTCGAGCCTTTGTTCCAGCAGGTCAGCGAGTCCGGCGAAGGCCAGCCCCAAGTCGCCGCGAGTGGGCGCCGTGCGCAGCACCGTCATGCCTTTGCCAGCCGCCAGGTCTGCGGCCCACCGCAGTAACGTGGTTTTGCCTGCGCCGGCCTCCCCGGCCAGCACGAGGGCCGCCGCCTGAGTGGCCAGGTCCCCCAGGAAGCCGTCTATCCTGCGCAGTTCCGCATCGCGCCCGAAAACTTCGGCGGACATGGCAGGAGCGTACGTCGTCGCCCGGCGCAAAGACCATCAAGATGTCTGCAAACTGACAACTCTCGCGTCGGCGGCGTGACTGACCACCGTGGCCCATCTCGCGATCCTCATATCAGTGGTTCCTAGGGCGGGCGAATCCCCGCCACGGAGATCCGGCGGCGGTCGCCGGAACTGCGGAACCAGTACGACAAGAGGAGGCCTCGATGTCCTGGTTCTGGCTGAACGTGCCAGCTGCCGCAGTGTTCTTCGCCGCATGGTCGGGAATCCCGCTGTACATGGTCCTCAGGCACCCAAGCTGGGGTGCGGAGCCGGCCGACTGCGACGAGCGCGCAATCGTCAAGCCCGCCCCGGTTGCTCAGCCGGCCGACGTGGCTCAGTTTGACGACGACAGTTCGCCGTCCGCCTCCCTGGTGGGGAGCGCAAGCTGACCCGTCCTCCGGCGCGAGAAACACCCGGCATCTTCCGGTTTGTCGGAACCGGTGCCGGGTGTTTGCGTGAGACCATAGCTGCGGCTACCGAGGGAGCTGATCTCGCGCGCGGGGAGGCGCAGCTTATGGCCGCTGACGTACCTGGAATCCTCCGGCAGACCGAACTGCTGCGTTCGGCATCGGCGCAGGACATTGACGCCGTGGCCGCCGTATCGCGGCTCCGCAGCTTCCGCCCTGGCCAGGTCGTTTTCACCAGGGATGACCCGGGTGGCACGTGGCTCGTGGTCGTGGCGGGACGCCTCAAGGTCGTGGTGCGGTCCGCTGACGGGGCCGAGCTGACGCTGACCGTAGTCCGGCCGGGCGGGACGATCGGCGAGCTGAGCGTCGCTGACGGCGGCCCGAGGTCGGCGGATGCGGAGACCCTCGAGGCATCCCAGGTGCTGCTTGTCCCGCGCGAGGCGATCCAGGACATCTGCTCGCGCGAGCCTGCCGTGGCGCAGGCTCTGGCCAGTGCGGTAGCGGTCAGTCTCAGGCGGCTCACCGACGCCGCGTCGGACCTGGTATTCCTTGACCTGCCCCGGCGCCTGGCAAAAGTGCTGCTGAGCCAGCCGAGGGATGCCGACGGCGTCATCCGGCCCGGCCTTCGCCAGGAGGACCTCGCGCACCAGATCGGCGGCACCAGGCAGAGCGTGAACGCTGCACTGAGCGGCTTCCAGCGGCGCGGCTGGATCGAGGTCCGCGACCGCACGGTCGCCATGCACGACGTCGCGGCGCTGGAGAGATTCGCGGTTCAGTAAGTGTCGGCTAGCCGACAGTTGAGGTGTCGGCTAGCCGACACCTCGCGTGTCCGCGAGGCGACTGACGGCGGCGATGCTCGCGCCGCAAGGTAGGGGCAGTTAGTCGCCGAGGGCCTAGCGAGCCCGGGGGAGCAAGACGATGACCGAGCAGGACGAGCCACGGTACGCAGCGGTCGGTGACGCGCGCAGCGACGTCTGGCCGATTCTCGCCCCAGTGCTTACTACGACAGTGCTGACCACGTCCGTGCTCACCACGCCCGTGCTCACCACAACTGCGCCGACCACAACCGCGCCGGGCCTCACGGCGGGCGCGCAGAACTTTCCGGCCGACCTGAGCGTGACGATATGTCGGCGCCTCTGGCGGGCAGCCACCTAACAAGCGGCCTGGGGCGCGGACCTCTGGTGACCGGTCAGTCCGGCCGATCGCTAACCACCCACATGGAGAAGTACTGGGAGCCGCCGCCGTAGGCGTGCCCGAGCGCGGTTCGCGCGCCGGCTACCTGATGCTCGCCGGCCTTGCCCATCACCTGCATGGCCGACTCGGCGAACCGCAGCAGCCCGGACGCACCGATCGGGTTGGAACACAGCACGCCGCCGGACGGGTTCACCGGCAGCACTCCGCCGATCCGCGTCTCTCCCGCGGCCGTCAGCTTCCAGCCCTCACCCGCGGCAGCGAAACCGAGGTTCTCCAGCCACATCGGCTCGAACCAGGAGAACGGCACGTAGATCTCAGCCACGTCGATCTGCTCGACCGGCTGGGTGATCCCGGCCGATTGCCAGAGCGCGGCCGCCGCGTCGGCCCCGGCCCGCGGGTTGACGTGATCCTTGCCGGAGAACATGGTCGGCTCGGTGCGCATCGAGGTTGCCAGGATCCACGCCACCGGGCCGCTGACCGCCTCCGCCGCAGCCTGATCACCGATCACCACGGCGCACGCCCCGTCGGAAGACGGGCAGGTCTCGTCGAACCGGACCGGGTCCCACAGCATCGGCGAAGCCTGCACCGACTCGAGCGTGATGTCTGGCTGCCGCAGATGCGCGAACGGGTTCAGCGCTCCGTTTCTCCTGTCCTTGACCGCCACCATCGCGCCGACCTCGGGGGGCGCGCCGCTGCGCCGGATGTAGGCGCGGACATGCGGGGCGAAGTAGCCGCCCGCACCCGCCAGCACCGGCATGGAGAACGGCGGTGCGATCGACAGCGCCCACATGGCATTCGACTCGGACTGCTTCTCGAACGCCACGGCCAGCACCCGCCGGTGCACGCCCGCCTGCACGAGGCTGGCCGCCATGACACCGGTCGCGCCGCCAACAGAGCCGGCGGTATGCACGCGGAGCAACGGCTTGCCAACGGCGCCGAGCGCGTCAGCCAGGTACAACTCGGGCATCATCACGCCCTCGAACAGGTCAGGCGCCTTGCCGACGACCACCGCGTCGATGTCGGTGATGGCAAGGCCCGCATCCGCGAGCGCGCGGTCCACCGCCTCGCGGCACAGGCCAGCTATCGAGACATCGGGCCGCTTACTGCGGTGCCGCGTCTGCCCGGTGCCGAGCACCGCCGCCCGCCGTCTCGGCGGCCGTCCGCCGCGGCGAGCACCGTTCATCCGGCCTCCATCACACAGACGAGGTTCTGCTGCAAGGCCGGCCCGCTGGTCGCATGCCCGAGCGCCCGGTCGGCCGCGCCGGACATGACCTGCCGCGCCGCGTGACCGATGCGCGCCAGCCCCGCGGCGAACATCGGGTTAGCAGCGAGCGCGCCGCCGGACGCGTTGACCCGCACCGAACCGGGCAAGCCAAGCGCCGAGCGCAAGATGATCTCCTGGTGCGTGAACGGCGCGTGCAGCTCCGCGGCATCGACACCGTCGGCGCCGGCCGCCGATCCGGCCGCGTTCGCCGACGGAGCCGCGCACAGGTTGCGCGCACCGAGCTGCCCCGAGTCGATCCGGTGCTCGAAACCGCTGATCCAGGCCGGCCGGTCACAGAGCTCGCGCGCACGGTCCGCCGCGGCGATGACCACGACCGCCGCCCCGTCGGTGACCGGCGCGCAGTCGTGCGCCCGCAGCGGATCGGCCAGGTACGGCGCCGACAGCAGCTCGTCGGCCGTGACGGTCCCGGCAAGCTGGGCACGCGAGTTCGCCATCGCCGCGGCCCTGGCGCGGACAGCTACCTCGGCCATGTCCCGTTCCCCCCAAAAACCGGCGTCGAGGCCGAGCCGGCACTGCAAAGCGGCGATGCCCACCGAATCGGGCCACAGCGGCGCGGCGACGTACGGGTCGAGCTGCAGCGCGAGCACGCGGCGCAGGTCGCCAGCCGACGACTTGCCGAAGCCGTACGCGAGCGCCACGTCGGCCTCGCCGGTCAGCACCTTGATCCACGCCTCGTACAGCGCCCACGCCGCGTCCATCTCCACGTGCGACTCCATGACCGGCGGGAACGCGCCGATCGCGTCCACCGCCGAGACGAACGAGAACGCCCGCCCGGCCAGGTAGTCCGACGAGCCCGAGCACCAGAAGCCAATGTCCCGCCGGGACAGCCCGGTCTGCTCGAGCACCTCGGCGAAGATCGGCACCAGCATCTCCACGCCGTTGGTTGTGCCGTCGGTGCGCCGCACGTTCGGCGCCTCGACGAAACCGACGACCGCGACGTCAGGCATCTGCGCGCCGCTTGTCACAGGTGGTGCGCGTAGGACTCATAGGGCGCGTCCTGTTCTCCCGTCGGCTCGAAGTGGTCGATGTTCTCCGCCGTCGTGCCCCACTGGTCGCGGGGCTTCCACACGGCGCGCACGCGCATGCCCATCCGCACCTCGCCCGGGTCGCAGCCGAGTACCAGGTGCTGGAAGGCGATGTCCGCGCCGTCGAGCAGCACCGAAGCCGCCACGTAAGGCACCTTGACGCGCTGGCCCTGGAACGGCACGTTGACCACGCAGAACGTGGTGACGGTGCCGGTGTCCGGAAGCTCCACGTCGGTGCTGGTCGGCACGCCGTCCACGGGACAGGCGCCGCGCGGCGGGACGTAGACCTTCCCGCAGGCCGGGCACCGCTGGCCGACGATCTTCCCCTCGGCCAGCCCGCGCAGGTACCGGCTTTCCTCCGCGGAGGCCGTGTGCTGGTACCGGAGCCGGATCGGCGTCGTGATCATTTCGATGGGAACGCGCCCGTTTTGGTCCACCGCCGTCGCCCGGTCCGCGGCGTCCGCGGCCGCTGCCGGGCCCTGCGCGGGCTCGAAGCACTCGATGTCGCGGATGCTCCCGGACCGCTGCGCGGCCCAGCGCGGCCGCACTCGCATGCCAGTGCGCATGGCATCCGGCGAGCCGCCGTCCACGGCGTGCAGCAGACCGGTGTCGGCGCCGTCCAGCCGGATCAGCGCCCAAGCGAACGGCCTGTTCAGGGGCTGCCCGTCGCGCGGCGCCGGCTGCCACGACCAAGTCTGCACGGTGCCATCGGGCCCGACCGGCACCAGTTCTTCGGGCGGGGCGAACGTCACTGGGTCGTACTCGGCAGGCGGCACGTGCACCCTGCCGTCGGCGCTCTTCGAGCCGAGGATCTGCCGGTCGGCCAAGGCGGTCATGAACTGGCTGAGCACCGGGCCGAGCGAGCGGGTGTAGTCAAAGCTGATCTCCAGCGGCGCGCTGAGCGGCCCCTCACGCGGCGAGTCCGACGGCCCGTTGCGCAGCGCGTCAGAAGGCTCAGTCACGGATCAGAGTGAAACACGTTCTACCTGTCAGCGCCAAGTCTGACGGCAAACCCCAGCCGGGCTCCTCGGTCAGCGCCTCCGCCAGCCACCGCCTCAGCCGGCCAGCCCGTCGCCCAACAACACCAGCCGGCCAGTTCCTCAGCCGGCCAGCGCCTCGGCCAGCGCCTCGGACAGCCGGTCAGCGCCTCCGTCAGCCGTCCGGCGCCTCGGTCAGCCGTCCGGCGCCTCGGTCAGCGCCTCCGCCAGCCGGTCAGCGCCTCGGTCAGCGCTTCCGTCAGTTGGTCAGCCCGTCGCCCAACAACACCAGCCACGGAAGCCTCATTAGAAACTTTGGCTACATCTCTCCGCCTTGATCGTTTCATGGGTGTGCGTTTAATGGGGCTATAGCCCCAGCAAACGCACACCCATGAAATGCTTATCTGCTTGCGTTGCCGCTAATATCCCCTGAAGTCCGGTTTACGCTTCTCGGCGAACGCCCGCGGTCCCTCCTTGGCGTCGTCGCTGGCGAATACCGCCATGCCGAGCTTCGCCTCCAGCGCGAACGCGTCGTTTTCGGCCATGCCCTCGGTGTCGCGGATCGTGCGCAGGATGGCCTGTACGGCGAGTGGCCCGTTCGCGGTGATCATGTCCGCGATCTCCAGTGCCGTCGGCAGCGCTTTGCCGTCGTCCACGACGTGACCGATCAGGCCGATCGCCTTCGCCTCCTCGGCGGTGATATGCCGCCCGGTCAGCAATAGGTCGGCCGCCACCGTGTACGGGATCTGACGCACCAGCCGGACAGCAGAGCCGCCGAGCGGGAACAGTCCCCAGCGTGCCTCGGAGATGCCGAACCTCGCGCTGCGCCCGGCCACCCGGATATCGGTGGCCTGCAGGATCTCCGTGCCGCCGGCGATCGCCGGGCCCTCTACGGCCGCTATCAGCGGCTTGGTCAGCCGCCTGCCCTTGAGCAGCGGTTCGATCACGGTCGGGTCGAACGCGCCGGTCGCGAACGACTCGCCCGGGTGCGACGCCGTCATCGCCTTGAGGTCTGCGCCAGCGCAGAACGCGCCGCCCGCTCCGGTCAGGATGCAGCACCGGACTTGCGGGTCAGCATCGACCCGGTCCCAGGCTTCTCGCATGATCGCCATCATCGGCCCGCTCAGTGCGTTGCGCGCCTGCGGCCGGTTCATCGTGACGATCAGCACGTGGCCGCGCAACTCGACCAGTGCGTGCGGCTGTTCCGCACCGGTGCCGTCGTCGATGATCGCCACGACTTGCCTCCCTTGTGCCGAACGTATAACACGTTCTAGTTTCTAACCCATGGCGCTGAACATCGCCGACCTCTTCGAGCACGCCGTCGATGCGGTTCCTGACCGGCTGGCCCTGGCATGTGGGGACAGCGAAATCAGCTACGCCGAGCTCGAGGCAGCCTGCAACCGCCTTGCCCACTACCTCGCCCGGACCGGCATCGGTACCGGTGACCACGTCGGCGTCTACGGCCGCAACTCGATTGAGCTGGTCGAGGCCTTCCTCGCCTGCTACAAGCTGCGGGCCATCCCGGTCAATGTCAACTACCGCTACGTCGAGGCCGAACTGCGTTACCTGTTCACCGAGGCCGAACTCAAGGGCCTAGTGTTCGACAGGCAGTTCTCCGCCAAGGTCGGCGCCCTGCAGCCGGACTTCCCTGATCTTCGCGCCCTCCTCGCGATCGACGACGGCAACGGCGCCGAACTGCCTGCTGGTGCCGTCGACTTCGCGGCGGGCGTCGCGGGCGAGCCCGCCGAGCGGGACTTCACCGAGCGCAGCGGCGACGACATCTACATCCTCTATACCGGTGGGACGACCGGGTACCCGAAGGGCGTGCTGTGGCGGCACGAGGACGTGTGGCGCACCCTCGGCGGCGGTATCGACTTCACCACTGGCGAGCGGCTGGCCGACGAGTGGGAGCAGATCCGCAGGGGAACCGGCGGACCGGCGGGCCTGGTCAGGCTGGCCACCGCGCCATTGATCCATGGCAGCGCACAGTGGAGCACGCTTCCGGCGCTGTTCGCCGGGGACGCGGTCGTGCTCATGCCGCAGTTCGATGCGCATGAGGTCTGGCAGGCCGTGGAGCGGCATCGGGTGAATACGATCGTGATGGTCGGCGACGCCATGGCGAGGCCGCTGATCGAGGCCTACGAGCAGGAGCGCTACGACGTTTCCTCGGTTCTCGCCGTCTCCAGCAACGGCTCGATATTCTCGGCGACGGTCAAGGAGCAGTACCTCAAGCTGCTGCCGAACGTTGTCATCACCGATGCGATCGGCTCTTCGGAGACAGGCTTCACCGGGCTCGGTTTCGTGACGGCGGGAACCAAAAAGGCCGAAGGGCCCACCGTCACGGCCGGCCCGTCGACGATCGTTATCGATGAGCACAACCGGCCTGTCGGCCCTGGCGAGGTCGGCAGGATCGCCCGCGGCGGCCATATCCCGCTCGGGTATTACAAGGATCCGGTCAAGACCGCGGCGCTGTTCGCGGAGGTAGACGGCGTCCGCTACACGGTGCCGGGTGATTTCGCCAGGGTCGAGGAAGACGGCTCGATCACCCTGCTCGGCCGCGGCAACACGTGCGTCAACTCCGGCGGCGAGAAGGTGTTCCCCGAGGAGGTCGAGGGGGCGCTGAAGTCGCATCCCGACGTGTTCGATGCCGTGGTCATCGGCGTGCCCGACGCCAGGCTTGGGCAGCGCGTCGCGGCGCTCGTGCAGCCGCGCGAAGGCCGCGACATCGACCTGGCCGAGCTTCAGGCGCACCTGCGGACGCAGATCGCCGGCTATAAGGTGCCCAGGTCGGTCTGGCTGGTCGGGCACGTCGGCAGAACACCGGCCGGCAAGGCCGACTAC
>JASHTT010000583.1 GCA_030040415.1 Streptosporangiaceae bacterium
GCTGACAGCCCCGATCACCACAGCGCCGGTGATGACCGAGGTGTGATACGCACCGAGCGCGAAGCCGACCGCGAGATTGTCCAGGCTCAGCGCCAGCCCGGCCAGTACCAATCGGCCGGTGCCGACCCGAACCGGCGCGGCACCACCGGCCCGGTGCTGGCCCAGCCGCAACGACGTAGCGAGGCCGTAGCCACCGAGGACTATGAGCAGGCCGCCAGCCAGCCAGCGTGCGGCGTGCCCCAGCTGGCCGGCCAGCTGTTCGCCGATGAGAAGACCCACGATCGGCATGCCGGCCTCGAACGCGCCGAATACCAGCCCGACCCGCAGCCGCGTCCCAGCGTCAACACCCGACAGGCCGATCCCGACCGCCGCGCCGAAGTTGGACAGCCCCAGCGACGCCGCGACGACCAGTAGGGCCAGCATCCGGCAACGTTACCGGCCGGTCCGCGGCTTGACTGCGGTCACGCGCATCAGGCGTGCCGGTAGGTGTCCGGGACGTTGCCCTCGACGCGCAGCAGCCGGGCCCGGTCGCCTCGGTAGATGTACCTGGTCAGCCGGATCGGCCGGTCAGAACTGTAGGAAGTCCTGCTCACCACGATGACGGGCGTACCGCTTGCCAGTTTGAAGAAGTCGAACTCCGTCGCGTCCGGCATCCGTGCGCCAATCTCGTCGACGAAGCCTTGCTGCGGATAACCGAGCTGGGCGAGCAGTCCCACGCTGCCTGTTTCGATCCGACCAGCTTGCTCGAGGGGAGTGCCCTTCGCGACATCGGTCGGGTAGTAGGAGTTGATCAGCTGCCAGGGCACGTCGCCAATGAAGAGCTGCGAGCGGCGGATAATGACCTGGTCACCGGGCTCGATACCGAGGCGCTCCGCGACGTTCCGGCTCGCCGATCCCGTCTCCACGATGAGCCTGACCATTTCCGACTCGTCTGCGGCAGGGCTGACGACCGGCAGCGACATCGATGCATGCTGCTCGTCCGGCGTCGCTTTCGTCCGGGACAGCAGGGCCGTGAATGGCCTGGCCGGCTCGAGCACGAACGTGCCGAGGCCTTGCCGGCTCGTCACCAGACCCTGGTTGGTTAGCGCCGCGATCGCGAGCCGGACCGTGTTACGCGACGCGTCGTACTCGGCGGCCAGTTCGGGCTCACTGGGCAGCCGCTGACCAGGCCGCAGCGACCCGTTACTGATCTGGGCGCGCAGCCGTTCGGCGATCTGCTGGTACTTAGGCGCCAACTTCGCTCCTCGCCGCCGGTCCTCGCAGGTTCGGCTCTCCCAGACCCGGCTCTCCCAGACCCGGCTCTCCCGCGGCCGGTCCTCGCAGACTCACCATCGTTCTCCCAGAGTTTCCCGTCCAGATCGTTTCAAACACACCACTCATTGGTATGAGTTGGTTGAGTAGAACCATAGGTAGGTTACCGCGATGACCAAGAGCCTGGCACATGACACGCCAGATGACCGCACATCGCGGCCGATACCGCCCCGAGCGCCGACGGCTCGCAGACCCGAGCGACCCAGCCGCCCCACTTGCCAGAGGGGTCACCGCCCTGACAGGCATCCGCCATTACAGCCCGCCGTGATACCCCCCGGCCAGCGGTCCGCTGGCCGACACGAGAGGACCAAGTAGAAAATGATCATCCTGTTTGCGGCAGCGGCAGCCGTCATCAGCACTCCCATCATCGCGGCGGTCATCGTCACATTCGCGAGCCTGCGCGAGGAGTCGGTGCACAGCCTCTGCACCCGTCCGCCCGGCAGGATCGCGGCCCTAGCTCGCAGGCTGCTGAGCTTCCAGGCTCACGGCATGGCGGACAAGATCCGCCCGCGGGTTCCGAGACCAAGAAACGCAGCCGATGACCTGAGCGAAGACCGCCCGATGGCTACCCCCAAGTCGTAAGCGACCGCGGCCGTCGCCCCCCCGGCCGCAGCCCGGACCGGCCAACTGGCCGGGCTGCAGATCCCCGTGTCGTCCGCAGCGCAGACCCGTCGCCGCAGTTGCGATCGTCGGGTTACGCTGCAAGCCATGCGCGTTGCCCTCGGCCAGCTGCCGGTCAGCTCCGACCCGTCGGTGAACCTCGACCGGGTCCGCGAGGCGGCTAGCGACGCGGCCGCCAAGGGGGCTCAGCTCGCCGTGTTCCCCGAAGGGACCCAGGTTCGCTTCTCCGCCGACCTGCGCGCCGCCGCCGAGCCGCTCGACGGCCCGTTCGGACGGGAGCTGGCCGACATTGCCAGGTCCACTGGCGTCGCGATCGTCGCCGGCGTGTTCGAGTCAGCCCCGGACGGCAGGGTCTACAACACGACAGTCGGCTATGACGGGTCCGGGCGCCTGGCGGCCGTGTACCGGAAGATCCACCTGTTCGACGCGCTCGGACACCGCGAGTCGGACGACATCGCGCCCGGCGACGAGGTGATCATCGCCGAACTGGCTGGCCTCCGGGTCGGCTTCATGACGTGTTACGACGTTAGGTTCCCCGAGCTCGCCAGGGCGCTGGCCGCCGGCGGGGCCGAGTTGCTCGTGCTTCCAGCCGCGTGGGCCGCCGGGCAGTTCAAGGAAGAGCACTGGGTCACGTTGGTCCGGGCCCGGGCCATCGAGAACACGGTCTGGGTCGCAGCGGCCGGTCAGGTGCCCGATCCCGCCGAGCGACCGACCCGGGCACCGACCGGCGTGGGACGGAGCATGCTGGTCGACCCGATGGGCGTGGTCAGGCTCGACCTCGGGCCGTCGGCGGGTGTCGCTGTCGGCGAGGTCGACACCGAATTGACGCGGTCCGTGCGCGCGGCGTTGCCGTGCCTGGCAGGAATGCGGCCCGACATCCTGCCCGTGGCGCGCCCCGCTCCTGCAGTCCGGGTCTGACGGTCATCACGCCAGCCCCCGGCTCATCAGCGAAGGGGGCGGCTGAGAAGATGGCCCGCCGTTCCCTTCTCCGGACAATTCACATGCTTTGCCGCCTCCTTGCGCACACTGACAGGATCTAGTAGGAAGGCAGCGAGTCGCTCAGGATGCTCCGGGAAGGGGGCAAAGATTGCAGGACACCGCGCAGTCGTTCCCCGCGCGGGCCGCGACCGGCGGTTTTGTCCGCCAGCACGGCAGCATTCCCGGCCGCATAAGCATGGACGGCTCGACCGGCTACCCCGCGGAGCCGGGCCGGTACCAGCTATATGCCTCGCTCGCCTGCCCCTGGTCCCAGCGGGCGATGATCGTGCGGCGGCTACTCGGACTCGACCGGGTTATCGGGCTGGCCCTGACCGACCCCGTCG
>JASHTT010000052.1 GCA_030040415.1 Streptosporangiaceae bacterium
TAGCGGACTCCTGGTCTGCGGGGATTGGCCCGACCCGTCGCCGCCGGGCTGTCGTCCAGGCGGAGCAGGCGCTGTGCCCGTTCCTGTTCGAAGTCGAGCGCACGTGCGGGCGGCGGCTGGATCCTGCCGATCCGCCTGCCGAAATCCGCGACCTCGGCCCGTACTCGGGGGTCGGCCAGCACGCGGAGGCCGAACGCCAGCGCGACAGGGCTGATGTCGTAACGCCGCTCGATCGACAGGCCCAGTGCTACCGCGGCGAGGTCGGCCTCGCTGAACTGACGGTGCTGGCCCGCGGCGGCCGAGACCGATCCGGCGGCCGACGCTGATCCGGCTGGCCGCGCTGATCCGGCTGGCCGCGCCGATCCGACGCGCGAGGCCGATCCGACGGGCGAGGCTGAGCCAGATGGAAGGACCGAGCCGGACGGGCGGACCCTGAGGCGCCGGGCACCCCGCCGCCCGGCCGGGCGAACCGCCGGGAGCAGGCCGAGCGACTCCCGATACCGCAGCATCCGGGCTGTGGTGTCCAGTTGCCGGGCCGCCTCGGTGATCCGCATGGCTGAATCTTACAATTTAATGTCAAGAAGTGGCCTTCTGGCGTGCGCCCGCAGCGCTGGCTGCCGTACGGTCGTGCTGTGGCTCCGACCGGGGCCGAGCGCCGTGAAGCCGGCGAAGCACAGGATGCCAAGGAGCCCAGATGCCTGCCGAGACAGTTCCGTTCAAGGTAGCCGACCTCTCGCTAGCCGATTTCGGCCGCAAGGAGATCCGGCTGGCTGAGCACGAGATGCCGGGCCTGATGGCCGTCCGGGCCGAGTACGCGGACACCCAGCCGCTGGCCGGTGCGCGGATCACCGGGTCGCTGCACATGACCGTGCAGACCGCCGTGCTGATCGAGACGCTGCGCGCTCTCGGTGCTGAGGTGCGGTGGGCCTCGTGCAACATCTTCTCCACCCAGGACCACGCGGCCGCCGCGGTGGCGGTCGGGCCGGACGGAACCCCCGAGGATCCCAAGGGCATCGCCGTGTTCGCCTGGAAGGGCGAGACGCTCGAGGAGTACTGGTGGTGCACCCAGCAGGCGCTGACCTGGCCGGGCGACCAGGGCCCGAACATGCTGCTCGACGACGGCGGCGACGCGACGCTGCTGGTGCACAAGGGCGCCGAGTTCGAGGCGGCGGGCGAGGTGCCGGCCGCCCGGGACGACGACGCGGAGGAATGGCAGGTCGTGCTCTCCGTGCTGGCCGCGTCCCTCAAGGAAACGCCGGGCAAGTGGACAGCGATGGCGGCCGGGATCAAGGGCGTCACCGAGGAGACGACCACGGGAGTCCACCGGCTGTACGAGATGGCGAACAACCGCACCCTGCGGTTCCCGGCGATCAACGTCAACGACTCGGTCACCAAGTCCAAGTTCGACAACAAGTACGGCTGCCGGCACTCACTGGTCGATGGCATCAACCGTGCCACCGACGTGCTGATCGGCGGCAAGGTCGCGGTCGTCTGCGGCTACGGAGACGTGGGCAAGGGATGTGCTGAGTCGCTGCGCGGGCAGGGCGCGCGGGTCATCATCACCGAGATCGACCCGATCTGCGCGCTGCAGGCCGCGATGGACGGGTTCCAGGTGGCGCGGCTCGAGGACGTGGTGGCCTCGGCCGACATCTTCGTGAGCGCGACCGGCAACTTCCACATCATCACGGCCGAGCACATGAGCCAGATGAAGCACCAGGCGATCGTCGGCAATATCGGTCACTTCGACAACGAGATCGACATGGCCGGCCTGACTCGGCTGCCCGGTATCAAGCGCACGAATATCAAGCCGCAGGTCGACGAGTGGACATTCCCTGACGGGCACGCGGTGATCGTGCTGTCCGAGGGCCGGCTGCTGAACCTCGGCAACGCGACGGGGCACCCGAGCTTCGTGATGTCCAACAGCTTCACCAACCAGGTCATCGCGCAGGTCGAGCTGTTCACGAAGACCGGCGACTACGCACTCGGCGTGCACGTGCTGCCAAAGCACCTGGACGAGAAGGTAGCCAGGCTGCACCTGGACGCGCTGGGCGTGAAGCTGACCGTCCTGACCAAGGAGCAGGCCGCCTACATTGGCGTGCCGGTCGATGGCCCGTACAAGCCGGATCACTACCGGTACTGACCGGCGCGGCGCGCGCCTGGCGGCCGAGCCCGACCTCGAGCCCGACCTCGAGGCCGAGCCCGGCCTGGCCGCCGGGCCTGGCCTGGCGACCGCACCGCCGCCTGGCGCCGCCGTGCTGTCCGACATCGCCGATCCCGGGCTGGCGCTCACGGGCCTGCCCGGGATCGCGTGGGCCGAGCGGGCGATGCCCGTGGTCGGCATGCTCCGCGCGGAGTTCGCCGGACGCCAGCCGTTCGCCGGGCTGCGCATTGCCTGCTGCCTGCACGTCACCGCGGAGACCGCGGTCCTGGTCCGGGCGCTGACGGCGGGTGGCGCCGAGGTCCACCTCGCAGCGTCGAACCCGCTATCGACGCAGGACGACATAGCCGCTGCACTGGCCGCCGAGCAGCGGGTGACCGTCCAGGCCCGGTCGGGAGTCGACCGCGGCGCCTACTACGAGCACATCCACGCTGCCCTCGACTGCGAGCCGGACCTGGTCATGGACGACGGCTGCGATTTGGTGAACACGCTGCACACCGAGCGCGCTGACCTGGCCAGGGGCGTCCGTGGCGGCTGCGAGGCAACCTCGACGGGGGCTGCCCGGCTGCGCCGGATGGCGGCCGATGGGTCACTGCGGTTCCCGGTCGTGGCGGCGGACGCCTCGGCGACCCGCCGCATGATCGACCACAAGTACGGCACCGGCCAGGCCGTGCTCGACGGCATCCTGCGCGCGACCAACACGCTGGTCGCGGGCAAGACGGTCGTGGTCGCCGGCTTCGGGCCGTGCGGCTCGGGCATCGCCGAGCGGGCGCGCGGCCTTGGCGCGCAGGTGATCGTGACCGAGGTCGACCCGGTGCGGGCGCTCGGCGCGATCATGCAGGGCTTCCGCGTGCTGCCGATGGCCGCAGCGGCACCGATGGGCGAGTTGTTCATCACCGCGACCGGCAGCCGCGACGTGATCGGCGAGGCCGAACTCGCGGTGCTGCCGGACGGGGCGATGCTGGCGAACGCGGGGCACTTCGACGTCGAGATCGACGTGCCGGCCCTGGCCGGCCTGGCTGTCACGATCAACCCGGCGATCCGGCCGCACGCGGACGAGTACGTGCTCGGCGACGGCCGCCGGCTCATCCTGCTCGCCGAGGGCAGGGTGGTCAACCTGGTGGCGGGCGAGGGCAACCCCGCGGCGGTCATGGACACGTCCTTCGCCGTGCAGGCGCTGGCGCTTGCCTGGCTGGCGGGTGCCGGCCTGCCCGGCGCCGGCCCGGCGCCCGAGCACGGCGGACAGGTTCTCGATGTCCCGGCAGCGATAGACGCGGAGATCGCGAGGCTCACGCTGGCCTCGCTGGGCACCCGCATCGACACGCTGACCGATGCCCAGGTGCGCTATCTCAGGTCGTGGCAGGAAGGTTCATAGCCACTGCCACGATGGGGGGAACGGGACACCCCGCGCTAACGGTATAAAACGGGCCGGTGCGGTTCGGCCGGCAGACTGGACGCTGACCGGCCGGTCGGCTGTGCACCGGGCTCTGCTGGGTCGGCTCGCCCGGCTGCCGCAGCGCGCCGCTTGGCGTTGGCCTCGGGGTCCCACCTCAGGCCAGCGCGGCGTTTGCTGAACGTCCAGCGGGCGACGGCGATCACGATGGCCAGCACGGTTGCGAGGACCATGGCGATGAACCCGCTCGCAATCCACTGCACGCCCGAGATGGCCAGCGCCGCGTGCGAGGTGTCGGTCGTGTGGTCGTGCAGGTATCCGGTCACCGCCGCGGCCACCACATAGGCCAGTACTGGCACCGGTATGACGAGGTAGGCGGCCTTCGGCCGGACGACGAGAGAGCCGACGACGGTAGCCAGGACCACGCACAGGCCCAGCAGGAAACCTGGCTCCCGCCCGGCCACGGCGGTCACGACCGCGCCGAGCAGTGCACCGCCAATTACGGTGAAGACGCCGAGGCGCCCCGGGCGAGTCCCCCACAGCCGCTCCCGGCGGCCGTGCGATGGCGATCCGCTGCCGTCCATAGAATCGGGCATAACGGAACGATATATGCCATCCTCCCCACCCGAGTACGGGCCGTGCCCAGTGCGTCGCGGCATGCTTCCTAAGGTTAGTCGTGATACCTGGCTGGTACGACTGTGCAGGTAGTGTTCGTGGGGGCTGGACGGCCCGTCCTGAAGGGGTCTGCTGAATGCACGACGATGGCAGCGATCGGCAGCAAGGCGGCCGGCCGCCGGGCGGCGTGCCCAGATCCGGCGGAGGGGCGCGCCGGGCCCAGCCGGCGCTGTTTCCCATGCGCCGCCTCTGGCAGCGGACCGGGTACTTCCTGACCTGCATTGTCGCGGCTGTGGCGCTGGTCGTCAGCGGCTTCAGCTACCTCGCCGTGCAGGACGTTGCGGCTATCGGCAGCTCACACGCGATCGTCAGCGGACCGTCGATAGGACCGCAGAACATCCTGCTGATGGGCCTGGAAAGCCGGACCTACTGGAACGGCAGC
>JASHTT010000584.1 GCA_030040415.1 Streptosporangiaceae bacterium
CGCCGACGCTGTCGTGCCGGCCGACCGGGTGCTTGGTGACATCGCGGCCGGACCCCGGATCACCGACTGGCTGGTCACGCACGGCACCGTCGGGGTGTGCGCCCACCAGCTCGGTGTCGCCGAGCGAGCGCTGGAGCTCACGGCCGAGTACGCGCGGACCAGGGAGCAGTTCGGCAAGCCGATCGGCAGCTTCCAGGCGGTCGCCCAGCGGCTGGCCGACGCCAGCATCGACGTCGAGGCCATGCGGCTCACGCTCTGGCAGGCGGCCTGGCGCGTGGTCAGCGGGCTGCCGTGCGAGACCGAGATCGCCACCGCGAAGTTCTGGGCGGCCGAGGGCGGTCACCGCGTCGCGCACACCGCCGTGCACGTGCACGGCGGCGTGGGCATCGACCTCGACGGGCAGGTGCACCGCTACTTCGCGGCCGCGAAGCAGAACGAGTTCACGCTCGGCGGCGCCACCTCCTCGCTACTGCGGATCGGCGCCGGGCTGGCATAGCTAGGTGACTGCGCTGACGACCCGCGCCCACGCGGTGAGGCGACCTTGCGCCAGCGCGATGAGCGACCTGCGCCAGCGCTATGAGGCGAGCGAGCTGCGCCAGCGCGATGAGGCGAGCTGCGCCAGCGCCACGAGCGACGCGCTACCCTCGCGACCGCCCACGCGAACAATTTAAGTGCTTTATCCCTTTTCTAGGCAAAGCTCACAATCATGGGTGTGCGATTACTGGTGCCATAACACCAGTAACCGCACACCCACGAACCCTGCGATCTTGCTAAAGATACATTCTGGCTGCCCGCTGGCGCGGCGAAGCGGTTCCCAGGTCTGATGCCGCCGGTTACCAGTCGCGTGGGCCAGATCCGGTGCCCTGCCCGGCGTAACCATCGCGGCGCCGCCGGCCCAAAGTCCCGTGGCGTCGCCGCCAGACGGTGGTGGCGATCAGGGCGGCGATGATCAGTACCACGAGGAACGGGCCGACGGTGTGAATGTGCCAGACGTACAAGATAAGTCGCCAGATCAGATGCCAGATGATGATGTGGATGATCAGGCCGCTGAGCCCGCCGCCGCCGAGCGCGACGTGCGGCGCCAGCAGCTTGCCAGCGAGCGCGGGCGCGTGAGTTTCGGTCACGCATTCCACACTGCCACTCATCTTGGAGTGCATTGGCCAAGTGCTGGTCATGGTTCGGGAGCGGAGGCCGGCCAGCCTTGGTCCTCCGGTAAGGCGGCAGACGCAGGGCCGACAGTGGGCGTTCATGCCGTCGCCGTAGCCTCACCTCGCTGAATAGCAAATCAGCGCTCAGGAGCGATCCCAGCAACACCGAACGAAGGAGCCACGCATGCCTCGGCTTTTCGGCAGACTGCTGCCCGTAGGGCGCCGCGCCGGGCTACTAGTAACCGCCACCCTAGGCGCAGCCGTCCTGGCCGCGGTTCCTGCCGCCACGGGTTCGGCTGCGGGTGCCGCTACCACGGGTGCCGCCACCACGGGTGCCCCCACCACGGGCGCGGCCTCCGGACACCGGCACACCGAGGCGCCGCACGTCATGGTGATCATCCTGGAGAACACCGACTACAGCCAGATGGTCGGCAGCCCGGCCATGCCCGAGCTCAACCAGCTCGCGCACGAGTACGCGTTCTTCACCAGGGCCTACGGCTGGCACTACCCGAGCCTGCCGAACTACCTCGAACTGCTCGCCGGATCGGACATGGGTGTCACCTCCGACTGCGACATCACCCAGAAGGGCTGCTCGGACTTCCACCACGAGAAGATCGTGAACCAGCTCGAGTCCGCCGGGCTCAGCTGGCATGCGTACTACCAGGGCCTGCCGTACGGCTGCTACCAGGGAGACGGCA
The DNA here is from genome assembly GCA_030040415.1 of Streptosporangiaceae bacterium. Taxonomy (GTDB): domain Bacteria; phylum Actinomycetota; class Actinomycetes; order Streptosporangiales; family Streptosporangiaceae; genus JAJYUU01. The sequence continues at coordinate 1,847 of JASHTT010000584.1, forward strand.
GCGGGAACTACCCCTACTGGCATAACTCCTTCCGCTATTTCTCGGACTTCAAGACGCAGTGCAAGCACATCTCGGGCTTCGGGCCGCTGCTCTCTGACCTGTCCGCCAAGAACCCGCCCGACTTCAACTGGGTAGTCCCCGACCTGGTCAACAGCGGCGGCGACAACGGCACGATGAACTCCGGAGACTCCTGGCTCGCCGGAAAGGTGCCGCAGATCATGGCGACCCCGTGGTACCGCGAAGGCGGGCAGATCGTCATCATGTTCGACACGGGCTACAACGACTCGGGCGGCAATGGCCAGGCCAGCGGCGGCCAGATCCCGATAGTCGCCATTTCCGCGCACGACCGGGGCATGGGCACGATCGCGACGCCCGTCAACACCGCCGGCGTGCTGCGTTCGATCGAGCACGCCTACGGGTTCAAGTACCTGGGGAACGCCGCCGACCGGGCGAACGGCAGTCTCGGTGACGCACTGGTTCCCGGTCGGCCTGTTAGCCGTGGCCCCGGCGGCTCCCGGCAGATCCTGCACGGCGCGCTCGTTGGCAGCGGTTCACGCCGCCCGCAGGTGATACCCGGGACGCTCGCGCTGCAGGGCGTGTACCGGTTCGGCAGCGGGCGGACCATCGAGGTGGGCAACAACGGTGCCGGGCAGGGTGTAGTCGCCGAGCGTCGCGCCGTCGTCGTTCCCGGTACATCCGACCTTGAGTCGGTCAGTTGCACCAGCGCCCGTGTGTGCTACGCGGTCGGCCTGGCCACTAGCAGCAAGGACGAGGCAGTGCTGGTGCGCCTCGTCGATGGCCGCGCGAAGAGCGTCACTGACCTGCCGGCGTTCATCGGCCTGTACGGGATCGCGTGCCCGTCGGCCAGCACTTGCTACGCGGTCGGCTACGACAACTCCGACGACGCTGGTGCTGTCGCCACGATCACGGACGGCAAGGCCTCGGCGCCCGCCGAGGTGCCGAAGGACGGGGACACGCCGTGGCTGAACGCGATCTCCTGCCCGACCTCGACCAAGTGCTATGCGGCCGGCCTGGTCAACTACCTCCCGGCGATCGTGCCCATCACATCGGGCACGCCGCATGCCGCTGTCTATGTGAAGGATGCCTGGTACCTCAACGGCATCGACTGCCCTAGCGTCGGGAATTGCGTGGCGGCCGGGGAGAACACCACCGAGCAGGGCATCGCGGCGACGCTGAGTGGTGGCAGCACCGAGAAGACGACAGTCGTGCACGGTACCGAGTACCTGTACGGTGTCGGCTGCAGGGCCGACGGCGACTGCCTGCTGGCGGGCGTGAACAGCGTCGACGCCCACGAGTACGGGTCCGGCGTGTTCGTGACGTTTAACGCGGGCAAGCTGTCGCCCGCCCGCGTGATTCCGGGCTCGAACGGCCTCGGGCAGACAATCTGCGCGCGGGCAATCGACTACTGCGTGAGCGCCGCGGCGGCGTTCCAGGATTAGCGCTGGGTTGAGCTTGGCGCCGGGCCCAGGCGGGAGCGGCGCCAAGCTGCCTTTCTGACTCAGCCGGAGTACGTGCTGCCCTTCCCGGCGACCTGATCGAGGTGGACGGGACCGCCGGGCGCCGCGTGGTAATACTGCAGCGTGTTGCTGGGTCCTTCGGCCACGATGTCGGCCTCGCCCACCGGATCGACCGAGCGGACGAAGATCAACGGGCCTGAGTAGATGGCGCCGGTCCCGCCGATCTGATCGTGATACAAGGGACCGCCGGCGACCGCGTGGTAGTACTGCAGCGTATTGCTTGGTCCTTCGGCCACGATGTCGGCCTCGCCTTCGGGGTCGACCGAGCGGACGAAGATCGTCGGGGCCGAGTACGTGCTGTCTGCCCCGCCGATCTCATCGTTAAAGAAGGGACCGCCGGGCACCGCGTGGTAGTACTGCAGCGTGTTGCTGGG
>JASHTT010000585.1 GCA_030040415.1 Streptosporangiaceae bacterium
GCCGCGGGCTCTGGCGTCACGGCGTTCGGCCGGACCGCGATGATCGGCGTGCCGGTCCGGACCCTGGACTGGACCGTGATGGCGCCGCCGAAGATCGACTGTTCGGCGACCAGCCCGTCACCCAGCCCGACGACGTCGGTCAGCACTCCAGAGCCGATCTTGACCGCTAGCCGGGCGGCGATCTCCCGGCCCTCCGAAGTCGCCGCGACAAGGACGGCGGCAGGCGAAGCCTGGGCAACCAGCTGGGCCAGCAGTTCCGCCTTGGGCGCCACCAGGTACTCGTCATAGTCAGCGCTGTCGGCCACGTACACCTTGGCCGCGCCGAACTCCGCCAGCCGCGCCCGGCCGGCATCCGCGCCGTCGCCGGTCCACACGACCGACGGTTCGCCGTGCGCGCGCGCCAGGGTCAGCAGTTCGGTTGTGACCTTCTTGACGGTCCCGCCGTCGTGCTCGGCCAGAACCAGGATCTCAGCCATGTCAGCGTCAGCCTTCCGGGTGCCAGGTAGTCGGATGGAGTGCTAGTCCGGGGTGAGGCCCCGGATCCTCAGGGGTCAGATGAACTTGCGCGCCGCGAGGAACTCTGCGGCCTTGACGCCGCCGTCTCCTTCGTCGGTCACGATCGTGCCCGCCGCTCGCGGCGGGCGGCTGGCGAAGCTGACCACCTCGGTGCCGCTGGCCGCAAGGCCCGCCTCGCTCGGGTCGATCCCGAGGTCAGCAAGCGTGAGGGTGTCGACTGGCTTCTTCTTGGCCGCCATGATGCCCTTGAACGACGGGTACCGGGGCTCGTTGATCTTCTCGACCACGCTCACCACGGCGGGCAGGCTGCCCTCGACGGTGTCGTAACCGTAGTCGGCGAGCCGGTGGATGGTGATGGCCGAACCGTCGATGCTGACCTCGCTCGCGAACGACATCTGCGGCACGCCCAGTCGCTCGGCGAGCATGGCCGCCAGCGTCCCCATCCGGGCGTCGGTCGACTCTGAGCCGAGTATCACCAGATCGAAGCCGGTCCGGGTGAGCACCTTCGCCAGGACCGCCGAGGTGACCAGGCCGTCGGAGCCCCGCAGCGCTTCGTCGGACACGTGCACGGCCTTGTCCGCGCCCATCGACAGCGCCTTGCGTATCGACTCGGTGGCCTTCTCCGGTCCCATCGACACGATGGTGACCTCGCCGCCGTGCTTCTCCTGCAGCCGCAGGCCTTCCTCGATCGCGTACTCGTCGAGTTCGTTGATCACCGCGTCGGCAGCATCCCGGTCAAGCGTGCTGTCCTGCGAGCGCAGCTTCCGCTCCGAATAGGTGTCCGGTACCTGCTTGACCAAGACCACGATGTTCATGATCGCTGCGACCTTTCTCCGCGAAATCGCCGCCCAGCCCGGGCCTAGTCGGCATGGGCACTGTATAGCGTGCCAAACCGGCACTCCGCAGCCAGCCCGCAGGGTCCCGGCGAGACGAGATCAGCATATGTTACCCGCGAGTAGTTAATCTAGGCGGCCCAGCGTCAGCAAGCCCGGTGCCAGCAAGCCCAGCGTCAGCAGACTGCGTCAGCCCGGCCCTCCGGCCAGGCGAGCACCGGCAAGCTGCCGCTCAGCGGCTTCCACGACGTTGGCGAGCAGCATCGCCCTGGTCATCGGGCCGACCCCGCCAGGCACCGGTGCCAGGAAGCCCGCCACGCCGGCAACGTCGGCAGCCACGTCGCCGACCAGCCCGGCGTCGGTCCTGGTGATGCCGACGTCCAGCACCGCGGCGCCGGGCTTGACCATGTCAGCGGTCAGCAGGCCTGGCCGGCCCGCCGCGACGACGACGATGTCCGCGCCCCTGGTGTGCGCTGCGAGGTCGCGGGTGCCGGTGTGGCACTGGGTGACCGTCGCGTTCTCACTGCGCCGGGTCAGCAGCAGCCCGAGCGCACGGCCGACCGTGATGCCGCGGCCGATCACCGTGACGTCGGCGCCGGCGATCGGCACGCCGTAGCGGCGCAGCAGTTCAACGATCCCCTTGGGCGTACAAGGCAGCGGGCCGGGCTCACCCAGCACGAGCTTGCCCAGGTTCACCGGCCCGAGCCCGTCGGCGTCCTTGTCGGGATCGATCATCCCGAGTACGCGCTGCGCGTCCAGGCCGGCGGGCAGCGGAAGCTGGACGATATAGCCGGTGCAGGCGGGGTCGGCGTTCAGCTCGGTGACCACATCCTCGACCTGCTGCTGCGAGGCGTCGGCAGGCAGGTCCCGGCGGATGCTCAGGATGCCGACCTGGGCGCAGTCGCGGTGCTTGCCAGCCACGTAAGAGTGGCTGCCGGGATCGTCGCCGACCAGCACGGTGCCGAGCCCGGGTGTGATGCCCTCGCGGGCCAGCACAGCCACCCGCTCGGCCAATTCCTCGCGGATCGCCTTGGCGGTAGCCCTGCCGTCCAGAATCGTCGCAGTCATAACACGCTCATTCTCCCGGTGCCCGCGATCTCCTGCTGCCCGCTGGGCAGTCCCTCGTCAGTGATAGAAGTGCCGCACTCCGGTGAAGAACAGCGTGATCCCGGCGGCCGTTGCCGCGGCAATCACGTCGTCGTCCCGGATCGACCCGCCTGGCTCGGCGACGGCCTGCACGCCGGCTTCCGCCAGCACCATCAGGCCGTCGGCGAACGGGAAGAACGCGTCGCTCGCCGCGACGGACCCGGCAGCGCGCTCGCCCGCCCTGCTGACCGCCAGGCGGCAGGAGTCGACGCGGTTCACCTGGCCCATGCCGATCCCCACGCTTGCCCTCCCGGCCGCGAGGAGGATCGCGTTGGACTTGACGCACCGGCAGGCGCGCCAGGCGAACTCAAGGTCGGCCAGCACGTCCTCGCCAGGCGACGCGCCCGCGACCAGCTGCCAGCCCGCCGCCTCGTCGCCGGGCTCCGCGCCCGTGTCGGAATCCTGCATCAGCAGGCCACCGCTGACCTGCCGCCACTCAGTGCCGTGTCCCGCGGCCGGGCCGGGACAGCGCAGCAGCCGCTGGTTCTTCTTCTTGGTCAGGATCTCCAGCGCGGCGGGCTCAAAGTCCGGGGCTATCACGACCTCGGTGAAGACGTCCGCGATCTGAGCCGCCATCGCCTCGGTGACGGTCCCGTTCGCCGCGATGACGCCGCCAAAGGCGGATACCGGGTCGCAGGCGTGCGCCTTGCGGTGCGCGTCGGCGAGGTCCGCCCCAGTGGCGATGCCGCACGGGTTGGCGTGCTTCATGATCGCGACGCACGGCTCGGTGTAGGCGAAGGCGGCCCGCCGCGCGGCGTCGGCGTCCACGTAGTTGTTGTAGGACATGTCCTTGCCGTGCAACTGCTCCGCGGAGGCGATCCCGCGGGATGCCCCAGTCTGCACGTACAGCGCTCCGCGCTGGTGCGGGTTCTCCCCGTAGCGCAGCACATCCCGGCGCGTCCACACGGCCGCGGCGAGCCCAGGCCAGCCGGTCTGCGCGGCAACCTCGTCTGGCGCGTAAGCGCTCGCGAACCAGGAAGCCACCTGCGCGTCGTAGGCCGCCGTGTGCGCATAGGCACGGGCCGCCAGGCGCCTGCGGTGCTCGAGCGTGAAGCCGCCGTCGCCCAGCGCGGCCAGCACCTCCGGGTAGCCGTCCGGGCTTGTCACAACGGCGACGGTGGCGTGGTTCTTGGCGGCCGCCCTGACCATCGCGGGCCCGCCGATGTCGATCTGCTCGATCACCTCGTCAGGCCCGGCTCCGCTGGCCACGGTCTGCTCGAAGGGGTACAGGTTCGACACCAGCAACTGGAACGGCCCGATGCCAAGCTCGGCCAGTTGCTCACGGTGTGCCTGCTTGGACATGTCGGCGAGCAGGCCGGCGTGCACGCCTGGGTGCAGTGTCTTGACCCTGCCGTCCAGGCACTCGGGAAACCCGGTGATCTCTTCGACGGATATCACCGGAACGCCCGCAGCCGAGATCGCTGCCGCGGTGCTGCCGGTCGACACGATCTGCACGCCAGCCGCGTGCAGCGCGCTCGCCAGCTCTGCCAGCCCTGTCTTGTCGTAGACGCTGACCAGCGCCCGCCTGATCGCTACCTTTGTCAACTACGGCATCCTCACTGTGTCGCTTGTAGCGCTGCGTTGCTTGTCGCGCTGCGTTGGCAGTTGCGCTGGGTTCCTACGAAGACTGCGTGCCCAGGCGCACTGTCCGGCCCTGCACCGACCAGCCGTGCCGGACCATCTGCCCCACGGTCTGCACCAGCAGCGCCCGTTCCGCTGTTTTGACCCGCTCGAGCAGAGCGGGCTCGTCGTCGCCGTCACCCACCGGCACTGCCTGCTGCGCGATGATCGGGCCGCTGTCGGTGCCCTCGTCCACCACGAAGATCGTGCAGCCGGTTATCTTGACGCCATGCTCGAGAGCATCCCTGACGCCGTGCATGCCAGGGAACGAGGGCAGCAGCGCCTGGTGAGTGTTGATGGTCCGGCCGCCGAATTCCTTGAGGAAGGACGGGCCAACGAGCTTCATGAACCCGGCAAGAACCACGAGGTCCGCGGCGAACCGTGCGCACTCGTCGGTTAGCGCCTGGTCCCAGTCGGCTCGGCTCGGGAAGTCGCGAACCCGCAGCACGAAGGTGGGAACGCCGACGGCGGCGGCCCGGTCGAGCGCCGGGATCTGGTCGCGGTCAGCCCCGACGGCGACGACTTGCGCGCCGTAGCCCGGGTCTGCGCAGGCATCCAGCAGCGCCTGCAGGATCGTGCCCGCGCCGGACACCAGCACGAGCAGGCGTGACTGACTGACTGTCGGCTCCTTCGGCGCTCACTGCCGGGAACCTCAAGCGTACAGGGGCACCCAGCGCGCCTCGGCGGCGCCCGGAACGCGACGGGGCGCCGCGACCGGACATCCGGTCGCGGCGCCCCGCCAGTGACTACTTGGTGCGCCGTGCTAGCTAGGTCAGCTAACGCGGCCACAGTTGGAGGTGGGCTCGAAGCCGTAGTCCCTCAGGACCGCCCTGTCGGCCGACGAGCAGAACACGCCCTTCGGGCCGAAGAACTTGGCCAGGTAGGCCGGGATCGGGCTCGCCTTGGTGTTGTACCGGACCACGTCGTACAGCACGCGGTCGAAGGTCGGGTCGAACTTGGGGTTCGTGACCTGGACCGTGCCGGACTTCAGGGTCGGCGGGGTGCCAGCAATGCCGTTCAGGAACAGCACGCCGGTCTCGTCGCACCCGAAGTGGTTCTGGTCCGCCTTGGCGGACTTGCCGCACACGGGCGAGTGGTACGCCTGCGACACGTAGGACCCGATCGAGAACGGGTACATGACGTTCGGGTTCGGCTTGCCGTTGGACAGCAGGAACGCCTTGCTGATGCCCTCGTTCTCCTCAGGCACCGCGGTCGGGTCGGTCTGCGAGTTCTTGTACTGGCTCGAGCAGGTCGGCTGATCGTCGTTGCTCAGGCCGAGCGCGGTCTCCATCCAGAACGACAGCGTGCCCGACCCGGCCTGCGGCGCGATCGGGTCGATGATCTGCTTGGCGCTGCCCTTCTTAGCCGCGCTGCCCAGCAGCGCGCCCCAGCTACCCGCCGGGTCACCGTTGGCGGCCGGGATCGAGCAGCTGTAGATCTCCGCCAGCTGCTTCTCGGTCAGGTTGTCCGGTGCATTGGTGTTGGCGGTCGTGGCGTAGGTCACCGCGTCGTTCGCCAGCGTCACGAAAGCGTCGCCACCCGGGCCGAGGGCCGGGTCGCTCGAGCTACGCGGCCGCGACGAGCGGGCGAAGTCGACGCACTCGTAGGTCACGCCCTTGTAGCTGACGGTGCCGGTGTCCGACAGCGCCTTGATGCCCGCCGACGATCCGTCGGGGCGCGTCGCCTTGGGGCAGCCCGCCTTCGTGGCGATCATCTGCGTCTCGTCAAGCGGGTTGTTCGGCGGCGTCGCGTCCCAGGTGTAGATGTTGGGGTTCGACGGGCTCGGAGTCTTGACGGTCAGGTTGTAGTTGTAGGTGAGCTGGTCCATGACGTACGTGATGGACTCCGACCCGACGCCAACGATGTCGTACGCGGCCGGCTCTACCGGCTTGTAATGACTGTTGATCGGGTCGGCCATGGCCGGGGCCACAGCCAGCGCGGTCGCAGTTGCGGCTACTGCGCCGGCCGCGACCAGACTTCTGATGATGCGCACGCGTCCTCCCACAGACGATGAAGCGCCAAACGAACGTGCGAGTACTCGCACGGACCAGCCGGATGGCCGCCCCGCACAACGATGCACGACAGCGAATACGCCAACAAGGAACGTTAATGGTCGGCCAACTTATGACTTTGTTAATTAAGGCCGTCTAGAAAGTGACTTGCGATCCCGGAGCCCCCTCTGCGGTGGCGCACCTAAAGCCGGGAATATGTGTGTTCAGTCACATCTTTGCTGGTCAGTGCCTATCGCTAGGGGTGCGGTCCATACCAGCCGGCCAAGCGTTGTTCCCTTAAGTTCATCTAACGTAAACATCCGCTTAATACAGCAGATGCTGCCCGGTAATTGCAGGCACCTAGCCGAGGAGTGCGACCCCCAAGGTAGCCCCTGAAAGCTGACGACATTTAAGCTGCTTTTCCGATAGAGAATATGAGCTAAATGCCTATCGCGCAATACCCGGCCCACATCGCGGAGATGGCAGCCCTGACGCGCCGCGTCGACCCCGGCGACGCTTGCTGGGGCCTGGTCGCACCGGCGCGGTCACCAGCACCTGCGGCACCATCATGGCTGTGGATGCACCAGTCAGGGCAAGGTGGATGGGCCCTGCGGGCGGCGCCGTGTCGCATTGCCGGGCGACTCCCCGCCCCGCGAACCGAGGTAGATCACGTGCCCAGCGTCCGCGGCCTCATCAGGGCGACGCGGCCGATGCTGGCGCGCGGTAACCTCGGCCGCGGAGCCAGCGGCGGCCCGGCGCAGCGTAAGGTAGTTCGCTATTCCGGCGCTCACCGCTGTCGCGACACCGACCTCAAGCGCCGCCACCACCGTAACCTGCCAAGCGGAAGGCCCGACCGCGGCGAGCCTGCCGCTGCCGAGCGGGCCGCCCGAGAAGGCGGCGAGCAGGCCGAGCACACAGCCCGCCACCGCCCCGCAGGCAAGCCCCCACAGCGGTGCCGCCTCGATCGTCAGCGTGGGCGCGGTCCGGACAAGCAGCAACCCGCCCAGCCCACCCGCCAGGTACGGCAGCGCGAGCACAAGCGGCGCCAGCCACCCGGGCATGGCGGCATGCACGCCGGGCGGCAGCGCGGCGAGCATCGGAAACGCAGGCAATCGAGAGAGCGCCGATCCGGTGGGCGCGACGACTGTCGAATTGCCGAACGCGAATCCCGGCCCCAGCGTGAACGAGATCGCCCAGACGATCGCGTTCGGCAGGTAGCCGACCTGCAGTAGCAGCAGCAACGCCGCGCCGACCACACCCGGCGCCAGGCTGCGCTCCAGGATGGCGTACTCGCGTAGGTGAACGGCGAGCGCCAGTCCGGCGAGCAAGGCGCCGGCGGCGGCGAAGGTTGCCAGCGTTCCGGCCAGGCCGAGCAGGAGCGAGCGCTCGCGTTCTGGCAACAGCCGGACAAGCTGCGACCACGGCGCGATCGCCCTGGCCGCGCCGAGACCGCCGGCCACAAGCGCCAGCAGCAGCCCGCACACCAGGGCCTGCGGCAGCGAGGCGGAAGCGAGGGCGGACCTGCTGGCCACAGCGAGCGCGCCGGTCAGCGCGGCGTAGGGGACGGCGAGCGCCAGGGCCGCGTAGCCGACATGCCGCAGCCGCCGGACCTGTCCGCTCCTGACCACCCACCGGCCGGCCCGCCACAGCATCGCCCCGGGCACGGCCGCGAGGCCGAGCGGCAGCATGCCGATGCGGCCGGCGCCGTGCAGCGCGAACCCGACGTGGTGACCGGCCAGCCACAGCACGGCGACCGCACGCAGGACGTTGAGCAAGCTAAGCCCGGCGTGCGGCGCGGCGATCCAGCCGACGAGGACCGGAACGGTGATGACGGCGAGACCGGCGGCGGTCACCGCGCAGGCGGCGATCGCCCCGGTCACGACCAGCGGTCGCTGACTTTCCTGTCCCTCGCCAGCCGGATCGGCACCGGTGCCGGATCGCCCGGCACGGACAGCGGAGGCAGCCACCAGACAAGCGTCGCAATCTGGCAGCCTCGGATAGCGGAGGCGCGCCGGCCCACCCCGCCCGCGGGGCCAGGGCTTACCGGCCCCGCATGACCTCGCG
>JASHTT010000586.1 GCA_030040415.1 Streptosporangiaceae bacterium
AACAAGGACACCTCCACCTACGCGACCAACCCGCTGTGGAAGGTCGTAGACGGTCCGTTCAAGCTGACCGCCTACAACGTGGACGGCAGCTACAACTTCGTGCCGAACCCGTCGTACTCGGGCTCGCCGAAGCCGTCGATCGCCGACCTGAAGTTCGTGGAGTACACCAGCGACACGGCTATCTACACCGGCCTGAAGACGGGCGCGCTCAGCGAGGGCGGCATCCCGTCAACGGACCTGCCGGTGGCCGGCAAGGACTATCTGCCCGCCACCAACCCGCTGGCCTCGACGCCGAATGGTGGCTACTACCTGCAGCCAGCTGAGTCGTTCACCATCGGCTACGCCTACATCAACTACAACAACCCGACGTACGGGCCGGCCTTCAAGCAGCTGTACTTCCGGCAGGCGCTGGCCGAGCTCGACGACCAGGCTGGCATGAACAGCGCGGTCGGTCGTGGCTACTCGGTGTCGACGGTCTCCGGTGTCCCGGTCTTGCCGCCGAGCCAGTGGGTGTCGTCGGACATGAAGGTGAACGGCGGGCAGGGCCTGTACCCGTACAACCCAGCCAAGGCCGAGGCGCTGCTGGCCGCGCACGGCTGGACCAAGGTCGGGGGCGTGCTGACCTGCACCCGCGCCGGCTCTGGCGCCGCTGACTGTGGCGCTGGCGTTGCCAAGGGCCTGCAGGCGAAGTTCGCGATGCTCTACACCTCGGGTATCTCCACCCAGCAGGACGAGGTCGACATCGTGAAGTCGGGCTTCAGCCAGGCGGGCATCCAGCTCGCGGCGACTGGCGAGACCTTCGACACGCTGCTCGGCGACACCACGCCTTGCCACGGCGCCAAGTGCACCTGGACGTTCCTGTACCTGGGCGGTTGGGGCTTCAACGGGCCGGGCTTCGAGCCGACCGGCGAGCCGCTGTTCCAGAGCGGCGTGGCGAACAACTCGGGCGGTTACAGCAACGCGACGATGAACAGCCTGATCGCCGCGACGCACACCAGCAACAGCGTCGCCACGTTCGACACGTACGCGAACTACACGGCGGCGCAGGAGCCGTTCTTCTGGATGCCGTGGCCGATCAACACCGTGGCGGTGTCGAACAACATGCACAACGTCACGCAGAACCCGCTGTCGATGTTCTACCCGCAGTACTGGACTTGCAGCACGAAGAGCTGCTAGCGCCAGTCGGCAGTTAGGGCTAGTTCAACCCGGTACCGGGCTGGCGTCACCGCCAGCCCGGTACCGGCCCGGGGGGCGACCCCCGGACCCCCGCAGTACCGGCCCGGGGCAACTCCCAGGCCACGGGCTTGCACGAAATTTTTGAGGTGTTGTGAGTAGGAACCAGTCGGCGCACTATGGAGGGGGCCCGATGCTTGTCGCCAGGGTCGCCGACGCTGGTCGTTTGCGAGCATGCGACCGCCCGGCCTCGTCTCGGAGGACGAGTGCCGTCACGCAGGACCGGCTGGCGACGCAGCCGGGCGGACAGGGGTATGTGCCATGACCGGGTACCTGATCAGACGTATCCTCCAGACCATCTTCGTCACACTGATCGTTACGATCATCACGTTCTGCCTCTTGCATGCCGTGCCGGGTGGCGAAGTACACGCGGTCCTGGGCATTCGGGCGACCCCGGCGGAGATCCGGAACCTCTCTAAGGCGTGGGGCTTCGACCAGCCTCTCTATGTGCAGTACGGCAAGTGGTTGTGGCAGCTCATGCATCTCAACATGGGCTACGACATCAAGGAGGCCGCACCGGTATCGACGCTGATCGGTGCTGCGCTGCCGCGGACGATCGTGCTCGCCGCCATCGGCACCGCGGTCGGCTTGCTGATCGGCATCCCGCTCGGCATCTTCCAGGCGGTCCGCCGGTACACCGTGCTCGACCACGTGGTCACCGGCGTCGGGTTCATCGGCTATGGCTCGCCGACGTTCTTCGTCGGCATCTTGCTGGTCAACTGGTTTGCGGTCGAACTGCACTGGTTCCCGGCCTTCGCCGATCCAGATCAGGCCACCTCAATCGGCGGGATACTTGCCCAGCCGACCGCGCTCGTGCTGCCCGTCGCTACCTACGCGTTCGTCGCGTTCGCGCTGTGGAGCAGGTTCATGCGGTCCAACGTGATGGACAACATCGTCCAGGACTACGTGCGGACCGCGCGATCTAAGGGCGCCAGCGAGCGGCGCGTGCTGTGGGGTCACGTGTTCCGCAATTCGCTGATCTCGATCGTGACGCTGCTCGGTCTGCAGCTGCCGGTGATCATCGGCGGTGCGATCTTCATCGAGTACGTGTTCAACTACCCGGGCATGGGCCTGCTGTTCTTCAACGCGGCGGTGAATACCGACATCCAGCTGATGCTGGCGATCACCGTGCTGACCACGCTGATCACGATCCTTGGCAACCTGCTCGCCGACATCGGCTACGCAGTGCTCGACCCGAGGGTGAGGTACGCCTGATGGCTGCTGGATTCATGCACAACCTCGAGCCTGTCCTCCTCCCCGAGGCGCCGGCCGGACCAGCGGGCGGCCAGATCCAGGCCAAGCCGCGGAGCATGTTCCGCCGCGGCTGGGAAGTGTTCGCGGAGAACAAGCTGGCTCTGGTTGGCCTCGGCTTCGTCGTGTTCATCTTCCTGTTCTGCTTCGTCGGCCCGCACATCTACGTCACGCAGCAGGTCACGACACCGCTGCAGAACGCCTACTGCCATCCGAGCGGCTCGCACCTGCTCGGCTGTGACGAGCTCGGCTACGACGTGCTCGGCCGGCTCATGGTCGGCGGCCAGAACTCGCTCGAAGTCGGCCTGATGGCAGCCTTCGTTGCCTGCCTGTTCGGGTCGATCTACGGCGCGGTGTCCGGGTTCGCCGGCGGGATCGTCGACTCGTTCATGATGCGCATCGTCGACGCGATGCTGTCGATCCCGTTCATCTTCGTGCTGATCATCCTGGCCGTGCTGATCCACCCCAGCACGATCACCCTGATGGCGTTCATCGCCGCCACGTACTG
>JASHTT010000587.1 GCA_030040415.1 Streptosporangiaceae bacterium
TCGCCCAACGACGCCTGGGCGGTCGGCTACACGAACCCGACCACCTGCGACCCGCAGTGCGGGACGGCGGCGTTCCACTGGAACGGCAAGACGTGGACGGCCACGCAGAGCGTCAACCCGCCGTCCAGCTACCTGGACGTGTTCGAGGGCATAGCCATAGTCAGCGCGAACAACACTTGGGCAGTGGGCACATTCGACGGCTGGACATCCACCCTGATCGAGCACTGGAACGGCAGCGAGTGGATATGGCACCTGCCTAAATAGGCCGCCGAGCAGCGGCGGAGCGCAATGCGAGCACTCTCTGTGCTAACGTGGCACTGAACTCCGTGCTAACGTAGCACTCAACGTTGTGCTATCCAAGCACTGGCGGGGGCAGACGGCGGTGTTCCGGGATGCCAAGCTACCTGACCAGGCTCGTCGATCCGGTGATCGACGGCCTTCTCGCTGAGCACCCTGCCGTGCTGCTCGTCGGCCCGCGGGCGTGCGGCAAGACGACGACAGCTCGCCGGCACTGCACTGGCCAGCTGCGGCTCGACCGGCCAGCTGAAGCCCGGGTCGCCCGCGTCGACCCGGATGCCGCTATCAGCGACGGCCCTTTCCCGCTGCTCATTGACGAGTGGCAGTTCGTACCCGAAATCCTGGGAGCCGTCAAGCGAGCCGTGGACGACGATCCCAGTCCCGGTCGCTTCGTCGTCGCCGGGTCTACGCAAGCCGATCTCACCGCAGCCGGCTGGCCAGCGACCGGCAGGCTCATCAGGCTGCCGCTGTACGGCTTCACCGAAGGCGAGCTCATCGGTCAGCCGCGGGCCGACTTCCTGGACCGCCTTCTCACGTCTGACACTGCGGAGTTCCCGGCGCAGCCGGATGCGCTCAACGTACGGGACTACATCACCAGAGCCCTGCGCGGGACCTTCCCCGAGGCCGCCCTGGCCGGGTCACCCGACTTCAGGCGGCGCTGGCTAGCCAGCTACGTCGACCAGCTTGTCTCGCGGGACGCCACCCTCGTCGGCGCCGTGCGTGACCCCATGCGACTTCGCCGCTACTTGCAGGCCCTCGCTGCCTGCACCGCCGAGACCACCACGCTGAAGAGACTCGCCGACGCTGCAGGAATCAGCCAGCACACGGCGAACGCCTATGACGCGCTGCTGGAACAGCTCGTGATCACCGACAAACTCCCTGCCTGGTCGTCGAACCGGCTGACCCGGCTCAGCCGGCTACCCAAGCGGCACCTCGTCGATCCGGCATTCGCCGGTCCCCTGCTCGGCGTAGATCAGCGGGCCGTCATGCGAGACGCCGACCTGCTTGGCACGCTACTCGAAAGCTTCGCGGTCGCGCAGTTGAGGTCTCAGTGCGCACTGCTCGATGACCCGCCGCACCTGTACCACCTGCGCGACACGAACGGCAGGCGCGAAGTCGACCTGATCATCGAGTTCAGCGACGGCCGCGTGGCGGCCATCGAGGTGAAAGCCAGCGCCGCCCCAGACCAGGATGATGCTCGTCACTTGCGCTGGCTCAGGAACTCGATCGGCGACCGGTTCCTGGCAGGGGCCGTGCTGCACACAGGCCCGCGGGCATTCCGCCTCGATGACAGCATCCTCGCTCTGCCGGTGCATTCGCTCTGGAGCTAGTACGAGGTCACCGGGCTTTTTCGGCACGGCGAGCGGCCAGTCACCACCCTCCAGTGGCCCATCAGCGGGCTAGCTCTGGCGCCGCCAGATGACACTCGCGCCGTCCGAAGCACTCCCGATGAGTTCCCAATAGCTCCAAGACGCGAACGTGATGATCACGTTGTAGGGAGACTGCTGCGGGAAGGGTGCCGTGACCGTCCGCACGCCGCTTAGCTGAACCTGATTTCCCAATACACGCCAGAACCCCTGCACCGCCATGGGAACGGGAGTACCCGCAAAAGTCCCCTGGAACTGCAGCTGCCCGTACGGGGTAGTCGCTAGCGCCAGCATCAGTCTGCCAGCCATGCCCTGAGGCATCTGAATGTCAATCATCCAGTTTCCGGCGATGACTTGCGGGAGGGTTGGCTGCACCAGCCCGACCTGCGGCATCGGCTGCGGAGCCGGGTATTCGGGCGCTGGCGCCGCTGTCGCGGCTGTGGCTGGCTCCGTGAATGGGTGGGCGATCTCCTCGGGCTTGCCGAGCCCGGTCGGCCAGGCGGCGGCAATCTGGGTTACCGGGATCGCGTAGGCATCCTGGCTGTCCACATCCCCGGCGATCGCCAGCATGCCAGCCACGGCGTCCCCGTCCTTATCAACGGCGACGACCGGCGAGCCGCTGTAGCCGGGCTGCGCTCGCATCGCGGAATCAGAGTCGGTATCGAGCTGCACGATCCCGCCGCCGACGGCGCTGCGCAGCCGTTGCGTCACCCACGCGCCGCTGCGCCGATCAGGGTGGTCAGCCGGGTAGCCGAACACCTGCACTTCAGCGCCGCGTACCTGGTCGTCTGAGATCAGCCTGGCAGGGCCAGCGCGCTGGGGTAGGCCCTCGCCCACGATGACGAGCCCGGCCACGTCGCCGCCCGAGACCCCCGCCTTGGGTGGCGGCAGCCAGCGGGCCACGCGGCAACTTCGCGCAGGCGCGCCCTCGGCATCCCCGAGGATCGGAAAGTCGATCTGGATCCGGGTACCAGCTTCGGGGTCTTCCTGGGCTGTCTTGTCGCGGCCGAGGGCGGTGTTGATCACGTGCGCGCAGGTGACTACTTGTTGGTCGCCGACAACGAAGCCGATCCCGGCCGCCCTGTCGGGGGAACTGAGCCGCAAAATCCTCACGATGAACCCATCGCGGTCCGCATACTGCATCGCGTCACCCGGACTTCCACGTCATGTGGACCGCGAAGTTGACCTCCGCCGTGCCCTTGGCGATTACCACCCCGTACTCGCCCCCAACGCTCAGCCCGAAGTCCACCGAGGTCTCGTCAGGCGACAGCTCCTTGAGCATGTCAAGGACCTTGTGCAGCGATGGCTTCAGCTTTGCTAATGCGTCTTCCAGGGTCACCCGCGCTCGGTCGGCCATCCTGTCCCCGTCATCCGAAGCCAGTACAAGGCTGTCGGGAACATCGCGGCGATCAGCCTGGAAGATAACCACGTCGTCGCTGTCGTCGCTGAGCGGGACAGCCAGTTGATAGGTCATGGACCCTCCCCCCATGAACCTTCGGAGCCTGGCGATCAACATCCCGGACTCCGCTTCTCGCCATTGTCGCGGTTTGCCCGTGATGCTGTCAGCAGATGAGGCCCAGCTTTCAACGGCGTGGCCGGGGCAGGTGACCGGCCCGGGGTGTGGCTCCTTAATACACCGGGCCCAGGGCTTTGGCCGGGTGCTCTTGCGAGGGCGGCGGGTTAGCCTGGAACGCAGCAGCGCACCCCCGGGGAGGTCCAGGCATGACGACGACGGAAACCACGACCGCCCAGGACGCCGGGGAGATCCAGGACGAGGGTCACGTCGACGTCCTGATCGTCGGCGCCGGGGTGTCAGGCATCGGCGCTGCCCACCACCTGCTGGACCAGTTCCCCGACAAGACATTCGTCATCCTCGACGCACAGGACAACAGAGGCGGCACCTGGTGGACGCACAAATATCCGGGCGTGCGCTCCGACAGCGACCTGTTCACCTACGGCTATAAGTACAAGCCATGGCGCGGCCCGGCGATCGCGGCCGGCGAGCAGATCCTCGAATACCTGGACGAGGTCATCGACGAGTACGACCTCAATAAGTACATCCGCTACCTGCACCGGGTCACATCAGCCAGCTGGAACACCGAGGACCGAAGCTGGACCGTCGAGGTCACCAGGGAAGACACCGGGCAGCAGCTGAGGTTCAGCACCGGCTTCCTGTGGATGTGCCCGGGCTACTTCAACCACGACAACCCGTACAAGCCAACCTGGCCAGGCATGGACGACTTCCAGGGCACGATCGTCCACCCGCAGCACTGGCCCGAGGACCTCGACCTGGAGGGCAAGAACGTCGTCGTCATCGGCTCGGGCGCGACGGCCGCGACGCTGATCCCCGCGATAGCCGGGACCGCCAAGCACGTGACGATGCTGCAGCGCTCCCCCTCGTACTGGTACGCCCCGCCGGTGACGCACGAGCTCGCCCTGCAGCTGCGCGCCCTGGACATCCCGGAGGAGTGGACCTACGAGATCATGCGCCGCCAGTACATCTCGCAGACCGACCTGCTGGCCCGCATGGCCCACGAAACACCGGGCGACCTGCACACGTTCCTTATCGAATCCATGCGCCCGCTGCTGCCCGAGGGCTTCGACATCGATAAGCACCTCACGCCGCGCTACCGCCCGTGGCAGCAGCGCATCGCCATTGTGCCGGACGGTGATCTCTTCGCAGCTTTGCGAG
>JASHTT010000588.1 GCA_030040415.1 Streptosporangiaceae bacterium
CCGCTGATTAGCACCGCCCTGCCGAGGCTGACGCTGTGACTCACGCCCGTTGTGCGGGAGGATTGGCAGGCATGGGGCAGCTGATACTGATCAGGCACGGCGAGACCGAGTGGAGCAGGTCCGGGCAGCACACCGGGCGCACCGACATACCGCTGACCGCAGCCGGTGAAGCCGCCGCCGCCGTCTTGGTGCCGGCCCTGGCCGACTACCACGTCGTCGCCGCCTTCACGAGCCCGGCCAGCCGGGCCTGGCGTACCGCGGAGCTGGCCGGACTGGCCGACGCCAAGGTCGATCCTGACCTGCAAGAGTGGGATTACGGTGGGTATGAGGGACTGACCAGTGAGCAGATCAGCCTCGATCAGCCCGGCTGGCTGCTCTGGCGGGACGGGGTGATCCCCGGCGACTCGCAGCACCCCGGCGAGACAGTTGATCAGGTGGGAGCGCGCGCAGATGCGGTACTCGGCCGGGCACGTCCGCTGCTTGCCGACGGAGACGTCGTACTCGTGTCACACGGCCACCTGCTGCGCATCCTCACCGCGCGCTGGCTGCTCCTCGACCCGGCAGAAGGACGCTGCTTCCAGCTCAGCACCGGGACGATCAGCACCCTCGGCACCGAGCACGACGAGCCCGTCATGACCTCGTGGAATCTGCGGCCGCCTGGCTCCTGGTGACCGTCAGGCCACGGCCCGCCTGATCCGCCGCGCCACCGCGGCGCCAGGCACGAACAGCAATTGCGGTGGCACCCGCGCGCTCGATTCGTAGGCGGCCCGAAGCGCGAGCGTCACGGCGGCATCACTGAACGGCAGCGTCGGCACGCCGTACAGCCGCCGCGCCCACGACGGCAGGCTGCCGAAGGCGAGCAGGTTCACCGGCGGCGCGATCAGCCGCAACGGCAGGAACAGCAGCGGTACCTTCGGCGTGAACGACTGGCGCAGCGCCTGCTTCGCCTCGGCGCAGGCATACAGGGCCGGCCAGGTTCTGGCGAAGTACGCATCGAGCTCAGCCATGCTGCCTGGCACGCTGGTCGGGTCGAGCCCGACAAGCGCCGCGCTGCGGCGCTGCTCGTCGACGAAGGCGTCGAGTTCGGCCGCGGTGACCGGCACGCCGCCGCGGAGCGCGATGTCTGCCTCGGACGCAATCTCCGCGCAATGCACCCACAGCAGCAGTTCAGGCTCGTCCAGCCGGAACAGCGTGCCGTCTGCGTCAGTTCCGGACAGCGCGGCGTGAATCTTCCGTATCCGGCGGCCAGCGCGTTCCGCTTCTGCGGCGGTACCGTACGTGCGCACCTGCACGAACTTGATGGTCCTGGTGAACCGGCCCCAAGCCTCGTCCGGCCGGGCGAACGACGTGTTCTGCCAGGTACCTTTCATCACCCGCGGATGCAGCGCCTGCAGGTACAGGGCGCGCATCCCGGCGATCCACATCACCGGCTCGCCCATGATTTTCCAGGTGACGGAGTCGGGGCCGAACAGACCGTAGTCGCTGCGCCGCCGCGGGTTGTAATCACCGGGCAGCCGGGAGCCGGCAGACGTCATCGGCGGCCTCCCGTCGCTGCCCGCCGGCTGTCAGCGCGGCCGGGTCTCCTCTTCCAGCCAGTCTAGGTAGCCACCTGATCCCGCGACGATAGGCGTAGCGATGATCTCCGGCTCGTCATAGCTATGCCGGTCGGCGAGAAACTCCTCGAGCGCCTCGTACCTGTCAGCAGGCAGCTTCAGCGTAACGAGCCACTCTTCCGAGCGCTCTTGCCCGTTGTCCCACCAATACGTGCTCGCCACCGGGCCGGCCACCTGCGCACACGCCGCCAGCCTGGCCTCCACCGCAGCGTGAGCTAGCTCCATCGCCTCGGCCCGCGAATCGGTGGCAGTCTGCACCTGCAGGAACCGCGGCCGGGTGCTTGCCGTGCTGCGCTCGGCTGGCATGCAGCTGATCGTACGCCCGCGACCAGGCTCGCCGTCTGCGGATATTCGCCTCAGCCCGGGGTCCGCACCAGCCGCCGGTCGGCGTCGTCGCCAAGCAGCGCGTGGGACAGCCTGTCGAGCATCCTGGCGAGTTCCGCGTGCTCTTCCGGCGACCAGTCAGCCAGCAGCAGCTCCAGGCCCTCGCGTCGCGCCTCGAACAGCCGGCCGGCGGCCACCGTGCCCGCCGGGGTGAGCGCCAGCACGCCGTCCTGCCGCCGTACCAGTCCGCGCTCGGTCAGCCTGTCGATGTAGGGGCGACCCGCCTGCATTGTCACGCCGGCTTCCCGGGCAAGGGCAGCGCCGTGCAGCGCACCGTCGTTTGCCAGCCTGGCGAGAACCCAGCAACTCCCGGCGGGAAGGCCGAGGCCGGACAGCTCCGCGAGCCGTTCGTAGCCGCGCCTGCGCATGTCGCTGTCGGCGAGGCGCAGCAACGCGCGCTCGATCTCATCGACCGACGAGCGTTCGGCCGATGCCGCCCCCAGACCTTCGGCCAGATCCGGGGCACCGGCCGTCTGCCGCAGCGGTACCTCCTGCAGGAACCAGGACGCCACGAAGGCGACCGCCGCGACCGGCGCCACGGACAGGAAGATGCGGTCAATGGAGTCCGCGTACGCATGCAAGACCGCCGTGTGAACGGCCGGCGGCAGCGCCTTGAGCAGGCGCGGGTTCGACTCGGCCGCTGCCGGGCTGAATCCGGCTGGCAGGTGGACTCCGGCTAGCACCGACCTCAGCTCGGCCGCCAGCCGGTTGGCAAAGATCGAGCCGCAGATCGCGACGCCGAAGGCGCCGCCGATGGACCGGAAAAAGGTGGCGCCCGACGTAGCAGCGCCGAGGTCCGCGTAATCGGCGGAGTTCTGCACCGCGATGACAAGCACCTGCAGGACCAGGCCGAGGCCGAGCCCGAGCAGCACGAAGTAGAGGTTCATGACGAGCGACGACGTCGTGGCCGACAACCGCGAGAGCAGCAGCAGTGCCACGGTCATCAGCGCGGTGCCGACGATCGGGTATGCCTTGTACCGGCCGAACCTCGAGATGAGCTGCCCGCTGACGATCGAGGCGAACAGCAGGCCGAGCACCAAGGGCAGCAGGTAGACACCCGAAATCGTCGCCGAGACGCCACGCACCACTTGCAGGAACAGCGGCAGGTACGCCAGCGCGCCGAACATCGCGAAGCCGGCGGCGAAGCCCACGACCGCTGCGATGCGGAACACCTGGTTCTGGAACAGCCCTAGCGGTAGCACCGGCTCCGCAGCGCGGCGCGCGGACAGCCACCATGCGACTGCCAGCGCCACGGCGAGCACGCCGAGCCCGGCAATCACTGGCGAGCCCCAGCGATACTGCGTCCCGCCCCAAGAGGTCAGCAGCACCACGCAGGTCGCGCCGCCGGCGAGCAGCAGCGCGCCGAGGTAGTCGATCTTGTGCCTGTCCCGGGACCCGGTTGCTGGCAGCGCGATCGCGATGACCGCCAGCGCGAGCAGGCCGATCGGCAGGTTGATGTAGAACACCCAGCGCCAGCTCAGGTTGTCCACGAAGAAGCCGCCGAGCAGCGGGCCAGCGACGCTGGCAACCCCGAAGACCGCGCCGAACACACCCTGGTACTTGCCGCGCTCGCGAGGCGGGACGACGTCACCGACGATGGCCTGCGCGAGCACGAGCAGGCCTCCGCCACCAAGACCCTGGAGCGCGCGGAAGACGATCAGCTCCAGCATGCTGTGTGCCTGGCCGCAGAGCGCAGAGCCGATGAGGAATAGCACGATTGCAGCCTGGAACAGCGTCTTACGACCGAATTGATCGCCTAGCTTGCCCCAGACCGGCGTCGATGCTGTTGTCGCGAGCATGTAGGCGGTCACCACCCAGGACAGGTGGCTCAGCCCGCCGAGATCGCCGACGATAGTCGGCAGCGCCGTCGACACGATCGTCTGGTCTAGCGCGGCCAGCAGCATGCCGAGCATCAGCGCGGCAAAGACGATCATCAGCCCGCCGCGCGGCCGCACGCCAGGCGCGGCAACTGCCCCTGCCCCGCCCGGTTCCGCCATGGCGTTTTCCTACCCGCGCGCCGCCGGGCGTCCCCGGCCCGGGCCGCGTGTCAGGCGGCCCGGGACTGGCTATTGCCTAGTAGCCGTAGCCGCCGCTGGACGTCTTCGTCGGGCTCGGCGACGGGGCCGCGGCCGGCTTAGAGCCAGACGGTGTCATCGCCCACCACAGCCCGCCGGACAGGTTCAGGCCGTTGCCGCCGGTCTGGCCGGGCGCCGTGTCCGACACGTAGGTGTACAGCGGGTGGCCGTCATAGGTCGCCTGCTTCTGGCCGTTAGAGCGGGTGATCGTGCCGAAGCCATGCGGCAGGCTGGTCCCGGCCGCCGCCGTGGGCGTGCCGATGACCGGCGGCCAGTAGCTGGTGCACGTCCCCGTGCAGTTCGAGGTGGTCGGCGTGTCCCTGGCGAACCAGTACAGCGTGTAGCCCTTGGCGTTCGTGAGCACCGTGCCGAGCTTCGTGCTGGCGGTCTTGATCGTGACCGTGCCAGTCGTCGCCGGCTTGCCGGATGCGGTACTTGTCGGTGTGCTCGGCGCGCTCGGACTCGTCGTGCTGCTGCCGCACGCTGCCACCAGCGTCAGCGCTCCAGCCAGCACCGGCACTGCCCACCAGCGCGCATACTTGTGTCTGCTGCGCATGATCACTTCTCCGTTCTCCGGAGGCGTGCCTGCCGGGACATCCCCGGCGTGCGGTCATGTCTCTTACCCATAGTTCACGTAGCCCGGCGCGAGAACGTTCACGCGGAGTTAGCGCGCCAGCCGCTGGCAGAGCCAGGCGAGCGACAGCGGGTACCGATACTCGATGCCGGAGTGCGTCGCGTCGAACAGCTCGTAATGGATTACTTCGTCCGCGACGCCGAGGCGCCGCAACTCGGCACGAAACGCCTCGGCCCCGACGTCCAGGAAGTAGTCGTCGCGGCTCCCCGCGTCGATCCAGATCCCGCGCAGCGACCGCAGCGCGTCCGCGTGGCCTGCCGCCATCCGCACCGGATCGAGTGCCAGCCACCGCTCCCAGACCTCCGGCCGCAGCACACCGGTCCGCGGGTCGAAGGGCAGTTCGATGCTGCCGTCCTCGCCGGCCGAAAAGCACGCCGCCACGCCGAGCAGCACGACGAGCTGCCTGTCAGCGGGCGACGTGAACGCAGGCCGGGAGCTGAAGTCTCGCCACCAGCTCCAGATGTCGCCGTCGTAGCCGCGGAGCGCCCGGACGGCCGCGCCGAACTCGGGCAGGTAGCAATACTCGTACAAGGCATCACCCGCATGGGTGGCCAGCGCTCCGAACAGGTCCGGCCGCAGCATCGGTGTGATCATCGCCCCGAAGCCGCCGCTCGACTTGCCCATGATGCCCCGGTGCGCCCGTTCCGTTATGGTCCGGTACCGGGCGTCAACCCAGGGCACCACGTCGTCGCACAGGTAGCTGTGATAGCGCCCGGTACCTGGCGAGTCGACGAACTGGCTGCCGCCGTACCTGGTCCACGCGTCTACGTAGACGACGATCGCCGGCGGCGCCTGCCCGCTAGCGAACACGGCGTCGGCCGTCTCGGTGAACGGCTGGCTGAACGGCGAGCGGTTCCGCCACATCGCCAGGTGGCCGGTGTAGCCCTGGATCACGTAGACCGACGGATAGCGCCGGCCAGGTTCGGCCGCGTAGCCGGGCGGCGTGTAGACCCACAGCGGCCGCTCGAACGGGTCACCGAGCGGGTTCCCCCGCAGCGCCTCGCTGACGATCACATGCTCGCTAAGCGTCCCTGTCAGCTCTGCAGACCATGGCAGCACGGCATCCATATCATCACTGCCGCCGTGCCAGGTTCAGCGCAGGTCCGGGTCGGCGCGCCCGCTGGTTTCGCGCGGCCACCGTCACCCCGGATTCATCCGCCGGAAACCTGCAGGCTGATGCGCGTCCCTGTGCGGCCAGATTAACGTCGGATGATGAGCGCCGCCCCCGCAGGTCCGCGTCCGGCAGCCGGCGCCGTTTTCCCCGGCCCCGGGCCGTCCGAGCAGCGGCTGCTGGCGACCATCAAGGCGATGCCCGGCCCCGCGAGGGCGGTGCGGCCAGCCCCGGGCGATCCGGTCAGGCCGGGCAGCGCGCTGTCTGTCGGCCGCTGCCTGCAGATCTTCGAGGCCCAACTGGAAGCCAGGCACCTGGACACAGCGGCACGATGGCTGCGCGCGAGCGGCGCTGGCTTCTACACCATCGGCTCTGCCGGGCACGAGAGCAACGCGGCGGTCGCCGCGGCGCTCAGGCTCACCGACCCGGCCTTGCTGCACTACAGGTCTAGCGCGTTCTACCTGATCAGGGCTGCCGCAGCGGACCCGCCGCGGGACGGCGTCAACGACGTGCTGCTCGGTCTTGTCGCCGCCGCCGCCGAGCCCATCGCGGGCGGCAGGCACAAGGTCTTCGGCCATCCGGAGCTTCACGTCATACCGCAGACCTCGACGATCGCCTCGCACCTGCCGCGGGCCACCGGCCTTGCCTTCGCCGTCGCCAGGGCCGCCAAGCTGGACGTCGGCACGCCCTGGCCGGCCGACTGCATAGTGGTGTGCAGCTTCGGCGATGCCTCGGTGAACCACTCGACCGCGGCCGGTGCGCTCAACACCGCCGCGTACTGCGCCTACCAGGGCCTGCCGATGCCGCTGCTGCTTGTCTGTGAGGACAACGCGCTGGGGATCAGCGTCCGGACGCCACCGGGCTGGATCGAGGCCGCCCAGCAGGGCAGACCGCAGGTCAAGTACTTCGCCGCGGACGGTGCCGACGTCGCGGCGGTGTATGACACAGCGGTCGCCGCGGCGCAGTGGGCTCGGGGCAGGCGTGCGCCAGCCTTCCTGCACCTGCGCACGGTGCGGCTCGGCGGGCACGCAGGCAGCGACGTGGAGTCCGCCTACCGCTCGGCCGCCGAGATCGCTGCGGACGAGGCGCGGGATCCGCTGGCCGGCACGGCCAGGCTGCTGGTCGGCGCGGGAGCGCTGACCGCCGCCGAGGTAGTCGGGCGCTACGAGGCGGCAAGGTCCAGGGTGCTGAACGCTGCTGCGGAGGCGGCGGGCTCCGCCCGCCTGCGGACCGCTCGCGAGGTCATGGCGCCGATTGCACCGCGGCGCCCGGCCATCGTCGCCGCGGACCTGGCCGCGCGCGGACGGCACGCCGGACAGTGGCCCCGGCACCACGCCTTCGGGCCGGAACTACCCGAGGACGAGGGTCCACTGACCCTGGCCCAGGCGATCAACCGCACGCTGGCCGACGAAATGGCCGACCGGCAGGCAATGATCGTGTTCGGCGAGGACGTGGCGCGCAAGGGCGGCGTCTACGGGGTGACCAGGGGCTTGCTGCGGGCGTTCGGCCCGGCACGGGTCTTCGACTCGCCGCTGGACGAGCAGTCCATACTCGGCGTGGCGCTCGGCGCCGGCCTTGCCGGGCTGCTGCCCGTGCCGGAGAT
Organism: Streptosporangiaceae bacterium; assembly: GCA_030040415.1. Lineage (GTDB taxonomy): Bacteria > Actinomycetota > Actinomycetes > Streptosporangiales > Streptosporangiaceae > JAJYUU01. Next base: position 7,421 of record JASHTT010000588.1, read on the forward strand.
CCAGTACCTGGCCTACCTGCACAACGCCGCCGACCAGATCCGCGGCGAGGCGGCCACGCTGTCGTTCTTCTCCCGCGCCCAATACCGCAATCCCCTGGTGGTTCGCGTTCCGGGACTGGCCTACCAGCAGGGTCTCGGCGGCCACTTTCACAACGACAACGGCCTCGCGGCCCTGCGGGACATCCCGGGACTGATCATCGCCTGCCCGGCGCGGCCCGACGACGCGGCAGGCCTGCTGCGCAGCTGCCTGGCCGCCGCCGAGATCGACGGTAGCGTGAGCATCTTTCTCGAGCCTATCGCGCTTTATCATGAAAAGGATCTCTATGAGCCGGGTGATGGCGGCTGGCTGGCAGGTTACGAGCCGCCCGCCAGCTGGGCGCGTGCGCACATTCCGCTCGGCCGGGCGCGGCTTTATGGCGACGGACGCGACCTGACGATCGTCACGTTCGGCAACGGGCTGCGGATGAGCCTGCGAGCCGCGCGCATGCTCGCGGCGGACGGTATCGCGTGCCGCGTTCTCGACCTCCGCTGGCTGGCGCCGCTACCGTTCGAGGACCTGCTGCGGGCAGCCGCCGCCACCGGCACCGTGCTCGTGGCGGACGAGACGCGGCGCACCGGCGGAGTCTCCGAGGGGGTCATCACGACGCTGGTGGACGCTGGCTTCACCGGCCGGGTAGCCCGGGTGGCAAGCCACGACAGTTTCGTGCCCATCGGCGACGCCGCCGACGCGGTGCTGCTGTCTCAGATTGCGATCGAGGAGGCAGCCCGCGACCTGCTGAGATGACCTCGGCTAGCATGAGTGCGCTGATCGGGCTCGTTCCTGCCCCGTCTTGACCTCGTCATCAGCGCGCACTCTGCAGCGCTGTCCCGTCGGCACTGGCCTGGCGCGACGCCGATTCGCAGGACTGGCAAAGGGAGGTGACGGTGGGCGCCTTGCGGCTCACGGCCAGGCCAGCGGCGGCCACCGGTCAGCGAGCCGACCGTCGCCAGCGCTTGGCCAGCTGCCTGGTCCTCACCTGCTATCTGCTCGCAGCCTTCGCGCTGACCTGGCGGCTCTGGGCGGCCCCGGCTCTTCGGCTGCCGTCGCCTTCTGGGACGGTGCACACCGACGTTCAGCTCAGCACGTGGTTCATGCGCTACGCGGCGACAGCGGTCTCGCGCGGCCACCTCCCCGCGCTGGTAACCACGCAGCTGAACTGGCCCGAGGGCGTCAGCATGATGTGGAACACCTCGCTGCTGCTTCCCGGCGTCGTGCTGGCACCCATCACCTTGCTATGGGGCCCAGTGGTGAGCCTCAACGTGCTGCTCACCCTGGGCTTCGCCGGCTCTGCGGCGAGCCTTTTCTGGGTGCTGCGACGGTGGGGCGCCAGCCTCGCGGCGGCCGCGGTCGGCGGAACGCTCTACGGCTTCTCTCCGGCCATGCGCATGGCGGCCATAGATCACTACCACATTCAGTTCGCCGTGCTCCCTCCGCTGATCATCGACGCGGTGGCGAGGCTCGTTGCGGGCCGTACCGCGACCTCCGGCCGCCACGGGTGGCTCCGCATCGCCGGAACCGGGATCTGGCTGGGAGTGCTGGTCGCGGCGCAGTTGTTCATCGCCGAGGAAGTGCTGGTCGATACCGCGCTGGCCGGTCTCGTCATGGTCGTGGTGCTGCTGGTCAGCAGGCCGTCCGCGGTCCTGCGGCTGCGCATGCTTGGCGTTGCGGCGGCTGGCCTGGTGATCGCGCTGGCGGTCGCGCTCGTACTAGCCGGTCATGCGGTGCGAAGCCAGTTCAGTGGCCCGCTTGCCGAGAAGGGCACACCCTGGCGGCTTGGCGAGTTCGGCAACCAGCCGGCCGTCTTCGTCCGGGCACCGACCGGCATGGTCTTGCACGGCGCTGGCATGTGGACATACCTCGCCAGGACCCATCAGTTGCCGCCAGACACACTTGCCTATCTCGGCTGGCCGCTCCTTGTGCTGCTGATAGTCCTCACCGTCTGGTGCTGGCGAGATCTCCGCGCGCGGGTGGCGGCGGTCTGCTGGGTCGTGCTTGACGTGCTGAGCGTCGGCGGCCATCGGGTCAGGCTTGGACCGTGGCGGATCTCCGCGGTTGTGCTGCCCTGGCACTGGCTCGAGCGGCTCCCGCTTCTCGGCCAGGTCGTGCCCAACCGGCTGTCGGTCGGCGCCGACGGCGCTGCGGCCGCCCTGCTCGCGTTCGCCATTGACAAGGCCTGGCGCGCGGCCGCCGCGACGCGCCGTGTACAAGGCGCACCCGATGCTCCGCGGACCGCCCGGGTGGCCCCGAGCTGGCTCCGGCACCGGCTGCCGGCTAGGTCTGGCTGGCTCCGGTTGGCGTGCCTGGCTGTCCTCGCAGTCGCGCTCGTGCCGCTCGTTCCGCTATCGGTCGGCGCGGCTACGATCACGCCGCCGCCGGCCGGCTGGTCCGTAGCGCTGACCTCGCTGCGGCTGCCGGCCGGAGCACGCGTCCTGATGCTGCCCGTCGACTCGCCTCAGCTCATGCAGTGGCAAGCGGTCAGCGGCGAGCCATACTCGATAGTCCCCGGTTACTGCATCGTGCGGGGCCGCGGCGGACACGCCGCCACCTGCGGCAGCGTCCTGACCTCGACCCGCAACCAGGAGACGACTATCTTCCTGCTCCGGCGCCTGGCCAGCGGGCAGCCGACCCGCGGTCCCGACCGCGCCACGTTCCTGTCCGCCCTGCTCTCCTGGCGGCCGGCGGCGGTGCTGACGCCGGATGCAACCAATGCCAGGCTGCGGCGGTATCTGGTCGGCTTTCTTGGCCCGCCCACGGTCGCCACCGGCGCCGTGCTCGGCTGGCGGCTGAACGCCAGCTGGTACGGCCAGGTCCTGCGGTCCGGCGCCTACAAGCCGACGTAGTTCTCCGCCAGCGACGTCGCCGCCGCCTGCGAGCTACACACGTACTCGAGGTAGGACTGCTGCAGCCGCCGGTCGTAGGCGTCGTAGTCGCCGAACGAGTGCAGCAGCGTCGTCATCCACCAGGAGAAGTGCTGCACCCGCCAGACGCGGCGCAGGCAGGTGGCCGTGTAGCTGTCGAGGAGTCCGCTCCCCTCGCCCGAGTACCAGGCTGCCAGGGCCGCTGTCAGCACCGTCACGTCGAACGCCGCCAGGTTCAGGCCCTTGGCTCCGGTCGGCGGCACGATGTGCGCGGCGTCACCGGCGAGGAACAGCTTGCCGAACTGCATGGGCTCGGTGACGAAGCTGCGCATAGCGGTGACGCCCTTCTCCAGCACCGGTCCGGTGGCCAGCGCCCACCCTGGCACTGTCTCCAGTCTGGCCCGCAGCTCGGCCCAGATGCGCTCGTCCGGCCAGCGCTCGATCTCCTCGTCCGGCGCGACCTGCAGGTAGAACCTGCTCACCTGCGGGCTGCGCATGCTGTGCAGCGCGAATCCGCGCTCGTTGCTCGCGTAGATCAGCTCCTCCGAGGACGGCGCCACCTCGGCCAGCACCCCCAGCCAGCCAAACGGGTACTCCCGGTCAAACAGCGTCAGTGCCGCGGCCGGTATCGCCTGCCTGCATATCCCGTGGAAGCCGTCGCAGCCTGCGATGAAGTCGCACTCGAGCGTCTGCCGCCTGCCGTCATGGCTGAACTCAATGCAGGGGCGGCCCTTGTCGTCTGGGCGGAAACCGGCAGGCGCCGCCGCTGACACGTCGAACAGGACCTCGCCGCCAGCCGCCAGCCGGGCAGCGATCAGGTCCTTGACCACCTCCTGCTGCCCGTACACGGTGATCGCCCGGCCCGGCACCAGCTTCTCGAACGCGATCCGGTGCCGCTCACCGCCGAACCGCAGCTCAATCCCGGTGTGCACCATGCCATCGCGGAGCAGCCGGTCAGCCACCCCTGCCTCGGTCAGCGTGCGCACCGTACCGTGCTCGAGTACGCCGGCCCTGACCCGGTGCTCGACGTAGTCGCGGCTGCGTGCTTCGAGCACCACGGACCCGATGCCGCGAAGGCTGAGCAGGTGCGACAGCAGCAGGCCCGCGGGTCCCGCGCCCACGATCCCGACCTGGGTTCGCATGCGAAACTCCTGTTCGTTGTGCGACCACACATGCGTGCAGGCGACATCATCGCCGATCTGCGCCGCAATCGCACGCCAAGCGCCTCGCGGGCTATTGTCAGCGGTTATGAGCCCCAATTCAGCCACGCCCGGCGGCACCTCCCTGCGACAGCACCGCAACTTGGTTACCGAGATCCCTGGCCCGTTGTCGCGCGAGATGCTCGCACGCCGCCAGCGCAGCGTGGCCCGCGGTCTGAGCCATGTGCTGCCGGTGTTCGTGACCGCCGCAGGTGGTGGGGTCGTGGTGGACGTCGACGGAAACTCGCTCATCGATTTTGGTTCCGGCATCGCCGTTACGTCGGTGGGCAACAGCGCGGATCTCGTGGTCAGCCGGGTAACCGAGCAGGTGG
>JASHTT010000589.1 GCA_030040415.1 Streptosporangiaceae bacterium
CTCACCGGCGGCAAGGAGCCGAACAAGGGCGTCAACCCGGACGAGGTTGTTGCCGTCGGCGCGTGCCTGCAGGCAGGCGTGCTCAAGGGCGAGGTCAAGGACGTCCTGCTGCTCGACGTGACGCCGCTGTCGCTGGGCATCGAGACCAAGGGCGGCATCTTCACCAAGCTGATCGAGCGCAACACCACGATCCCGACCAAGCGCTCGGAGATCTTCACGACGGCCGAGGACAACCAGCCGTCCGTGCAGATCCAGGTCTTCCAGGGCGAACGTGAGATCGCCGCGTACAACAAGAAGCTCGGCATGTTCGAGCTGGCCGGACTCGCCCCGGCTCCCCGCGGCATCCCGCAGATCGAGGTCACCTTCGACATCGACGCGAACGGCATCGTGAACGTGTCCGCTAAGGACCTCGGTACCGGCAAGCAGCAGTCGGTGACCATCACCGGTGGCTCGGCGCTGGCCAAGGATGACATCGAGCGGATGATGGCGGACGCCGAGAAGTACGCCGAGGAGGACCGGCAGCGGCGCGAGGAGGCGGAGGTCCGCAACCGCGGCGAGTCGCTGGCCTACACGACGGAGAAGTTCCTCTCCGAGAACGCCGACAAGGTCCCGTCCGACGTGAAGGCTGAGGTCGAGTCCGCGATCGCCGACCTGAAGAAGGCGCTCGAGGGCACCGACACCGAGGCCATCAAGACCGCGAGCGAGTACGCAGCGCAGGTCAGCCAGAAGATGGGAACCGCCATCTACGCCCAGTCGCAGGCAGCGGCTGGTGCGCAGGCTGGCGAGCAGCAGGCGCAGGGCTCCGAGGCCGGCCAGGACGACGATGTCGTCGAGGCAGAGATCGTCGACGACGACAAGCCGGCCGATCAGGAGGGCGGCGCCGCCTGATGTTGCCAGACGACGAGCGCCAGGGTCCTGTCATCCGCGATCGCAGGCGGATCGACCCGATCACTGGCCAGGTAAGGAATACCGGCGAACCCGGCCCGCAGCAGCGCGGGCCGGGGCTGGCCGGCGGGCAGCCAAGGCCCGGCAAGCACTCGGTCTCCCGCCCAGGTGGAGTGAGTTCCGGTGCACCAAGCACGGATCCCGGTGACGGGGCTAACGCTGGTGAGGGCAACGGGCCAGGCGCTGGGCCGGCCGACACGGGCCAGGCCGGTGGCGGCCGGCAGCCAGGGGGCCAGGCGGCCAGCAAGGCCGAAACCCTGCTGGCGGAACGGACCGCCGACCTGCAGCGGCTGCAGGCCGAGTACGCGAACTACCGCAAGCGGGTGGAGCGCGACAGGCTAGCGGTCCGCGAGCAGGCGCTTGCCAACGTGCTGAACGAGTTGTTGCCAGTCCTCGACGACATCGGCAGAGCGCGCGAGCATGGCGAGCTGACCGGCGGCTTCAAGTCGGTCGCCGAGAGGCTCGAGGGCATCGCCGTCAAGCTCGGCCTCGTGCCGTTCGGCGAGGCAGGCGAGCCGTTCGACCCGACGTTGCATGAGGCGCTGATGCACTCGTACTCGTCGGAGGTGACCGAGCCCACCGCCGTGCAGATCCTGCAGCCCGGCTACAAGGTCGGCGAGCGGATCATCAGGCCTGCGAGGGTCGCCGTGGCCGAGCCTTCCGAGGACGGCATTCCCGGGGAAGCCGCGGACGAAGAGCCCTCAGCCCCGGGCGACGCCGCGGCACCTAGTGCCGCCGAAGGCGGCGATGCGCGAGACGAGGAGCCCGGCACCGGCGGAGCGCCGTCAGACGAAGCGAACGGTGCGGGCAGCTGAGACGGTGCCAGCAGCTAACACGTTGCTGGCAGCTGAAACGGTGCCGGCAGCTAGACAGCCCCAGAGAGAGGCCCGTTGAGCACCAAGGACTACCTGGAGAAGGACTACTACAAGACCCTCGAGGTCACGAAGGGCGCTTCCGCGGACGACATCAAGAAGTCGTACCGCAAGCTCGCCAGGAAGTACCACCCGGACGCCAACAAGGGTGACGCGAAAGCCGAGGAGAAGTTCAAGGAGATCTCCGAGGCCTACACCGTGCTATCCGACGAAAAGCGGCGCAAGGAGTACGACGAGGCGCGCTCGCTCTTCGGCACCGGTGGCGTGCGGATGCCCGGATCCTCGGGCGGCGGCTACGGGTTCGACCTGGGCGACCTGTTCGGCGGCGGCACCGGCACGACCGGCGGGCGGCTGGGCGACCTGCTCGGCGGCATGTTCGGCGGCGGCAGGACCGGCGGGGCACAGCAGACCAGGCCCCGCCGGGGCGCCGACGTGGAGACCGAGACCACGCTGTCGTTCAGCGACGCGATCGACGGAACGACCGTCGCGCTGCGGCTCACTGGCGAGGGTGCCTGCCCGACGTGCCGGGGCACCGGCGCCAAGGCCGGCACAGTGCCCCGGGTCTGTCCGACGTGCGAAGGCACCGGCCAAGGCAGCCGGAACCTCGGGAACTTCGCGTTCTCCGAGCCGTGCAAGACCTGCCGCGGCCGCGGCCTGGTGGTCGACGACCCGTGCCCGGCATGCTCGGGCAGCGGCAGAGCGATGAGCACCAGGACGATCCAGGCCAGGATTCCGGCCGGTGTCGGCGACGGCCAGCGGATCAAGCTGGCCGGCAAGGGAGCGTCCGGCGAGCGCGGCGGACCGGCGGGCGACCTGTACGTCCGGGTTCACGTGCAGCCACATCCGCACGGCGTATTCGCGCGGTCGGGCTCGAACCTGACGGTCACCGTGCCGCTGACGTTCTCCGAGGCAACTCTGGGCGCGGAGATCAAGGTCCCATCTCACCGCGGCATGCCGGTGAGCCTGCGCATCCCGGCGGGCACGCCGAACGGCCGCACCTTCCGGGTACGCGGCAAGGGTGTCCGGAGGAAGGACGGCACTTACGGAGACCTGCTGGTCACGGTCAACATCCAGGTTCCCCACGAGCTGAACGACAAGGCACGGGATGCCCTCGAGGCCTTCCGCGACGCCACGGCCGGACCTGACCCGCGGGCCGAGATCCTCCGCCAGGCGAACGGCTGACCCGCACCGACATTAGAAAGGAGATGACGTGACTAGCCAGTTCGAGCTTTCCGACGACACGCCCGTCTACGTCATCTCGGTGGCTGCGCAGCTGTCTGGCCTTCATCCCCAGACGCTGCGCGCGTACGACCGGCTCGGCCTGGTCTCGCCTGGCCGATCGGCCGGGCGAGGGCGCCGTTACTCGCTGCGCGACATCCTGACCCTGCGCGAGGTACAGCGGCTATCTCAGGAAGAGGGCATCAACCTCTCCGGGATCAAGCGCATCCTCGAACTTGAGCTTGCCGAGCGGCGCAACCGGCTGCTGCTCGCCGAGCTGCAAGCCGAGGTCAGCCAGCTTCGGGCCGAGCTCGAGTCGACGAGGTCCGTCGCGGCCAGGCTCGCCGCGCTCTTGCGGCGCAAGGGCGAGGGGGCGGCCCTCGTCCCGGTGCACGGCACCGGGACAGGTGCCTCGCAGGCCCCGGCCACCGGGTTCACCGTCGGCCCGGGCCCGGCTGGCGAAATTGATCTTGGTGCGGCCTCGCTGGCCCGGGGCGACAGCACCGATAGGCATGACAATCCGAGAAGAGAGGGTTCGTGGACGACAAGCTGACGAGAAAGAGCCAGGAGGCCCTTTCCGAGGCTGTTCGGCAGGCGGCCGCGGCTGGTAACCCCAGCGTGGACGGCCTGCACCTGCTCGCTGCTTTGCTGCAGCAGGCCGACGGGATCGCGCCCCCGTTGCTGCGCGCCGTTGGCGCCGACCCAGCAGCCGTGCTGCGGACTGTGCAAGATCAGCTCGCCAGGCTGCCGAAGGTGAAAGGCGCCACGGCGAGCGCGCCCGAGACGTCGCGGCAGTTGCTTGCAGCGCTCGCCACGGCAAGCAAGCAGGCGCGCGAGATGTCGGATGAGTACGTCTCGACAGAGCACCTGCTGGTTGGCCTCGCGACCGACGGCGGGCAGGCAGCGACTGTGCTGCGCGAGGCCGGCGCGGGACCTAAGCAGCTACTCGACGCGTTCGAGCAGGTACGCGGGCACGCTCGCGTCACGTCGCCGGATCCGGAGAGCACCTACCAGGCGTTGGAGAAGTACGGCGTCGACCTGACCAGAAGCGCGCGCGAGGGCAAGCTGGACCCCGTCATCGGCAGGGACGCGGAGATCCGCAGGGTCATCCAGGTGCTGTCCCGCCGCACTAAGAACAACCCTGTGCTGATCGGCGAGCCCGGTGTCGGTAAGACCGCTGTGGTGGAAGGCCTCGCGCAGCGGGTGGTGGCAGGCGACGTGCCGGAGTCACTGCGTAACAAGAGGGTCGTCGCACTGGACCTTGGCGCGATGGTCGCGGGTGCCAAGTACCGTGGCGAGTTCGAAGAGCGGCTCAAGGCTGTGCTGAACGAGATCAAGCAGAGCGACGGTCAGATCATCACCTTCATCGACGAACTGCACACGGTCGTCGGCGCCGGGGCCGCCGAGGGCGCTATGGACGCCGGCAACATGCTGAAGCCGATGCTCGCCCGTGGCGAGCTGCGGATGGTGGGCGCGACGACGCTCGATGAGTACCGCGAGCGGATCGAAAAGGACCCGGCGCTGGAGCGCCGGTTCCAGCAGGTTTTCATTGGCGAGCCGTCGGTGGAGGACACGATCGCCATCCTGCGCGGCCTGAAGGGCCGGTACGAGGCACACCACCAGGTGCAGATTTCCGATGCCGCGCTGGTCGCCGCGGCGACCCTGTCCGACCGGTACATCACCGCGCGCTTCTTGCCCGACAAGGCGATCGATCTCATCGACGAAGCGGCCTCGCGGCTGCGCATGGAGATCGACTCCCGGCCGGTGGAGATCGATGAGCTACAGCGCGCCGTTGACCGGATGAAGATGGAGGAACTCGCCCTTGCCAGGGAGTCGGACTCGGCTAGCAAAGAGCGGCTGGAGCGGCTGCGCGCCGACCTTGCCGACCGCCAAGAGCAGCTGACCGGGCTTGTCGCCCGCTGGGATCGGGAGAAGGCCAGCCTGAACAAAGTCGGCGAGCTGAAGAAGCGGCTCGACGACCTCAAGGGGCAGGCCGAGCGCGCTCAGCGGGATGCGGACTTCGAGACCGCGTCCCGGCTCATGTACGGCGAGATCCCGGCGCTGGAGAGCCAGATCGAGCAGGCGTCGACCGCGGCGAGCGAGGAAGCCGAGCCAGGCGCCGATCACGACGGGAAGCCTGGCACGTCATCCGGAACCGCCCCCGGCATCCCGGACGGCGGGCCGCCCATGGTGAAGGAAGAGGTCGGCCCGGACGACGTTGCCGATGTGGTCTCGTCGTGGACGGGGATCCCGGCCGGGCGGCTGCTTGAGGGCGAGACCGGCAAGCTGCTCCGGATGGAGGACGAGCTTGGTCACCGGCTGATCGGCCAGCGGCAAGCAGTCCAAGCCGTGTCGGACGCGGTCCGCAGGTCGCGGGCCGGCATATCAGATCCGGACCGGCCATCTGGCTCGTTCCTCTTCCTCGGGCCGACAGGCGTCGGGAAGACAGAGCTGGCAAAGGCGCTGGCGGAGTTCCTGTTCGACGACGAGCGGGCAATGGTCAGGATCGACATGAGCGAGTACTCCGAGCGGCACGCTGTCGCCCGGCTTGTCGGCGCGCCACCGGGTTATGTCGGATACGAGGAAGGCGGCCAGCTGACCGAGGCGGTTCGTCGCAGGCCCTACTGCGTCATCCTGCTCGACGAGGTCGAGAAGGCGCATCCAGAGGTCTTCAACATCCTGCTGCAGGTGCTGGACGACGGGCGGCTGACGGACGGGCAGGGCCGGACCGTGGACTTCCGCAACACGATCTTGATCATGACGTCCAACCTGGGCTCGCAGTTCGTCGCCGACCCGGCGCTGGATGAGCAGGAAAAGCGCGACAAGGTGATGGGCGTCGTACGGGCCACGTTCAAGCCGGAATTCCTTAACCGGCTCGACGATGTGATCATTTTCGACGCCCTCGCCAGCGAGGACCTGACCGCGATCGTCGACCTGCAGGTAGCCAGGCTCGCTGACCGGGTCGCCGACCGGCGGCTCACCCTGGACGTGACCCCGGAGGCACGGGAGTGGCTCGCGCTGACCGGCTTCGACCCCGTGTACGGAGCGCGGCCGCTGCGCAGGCTCATCCAGTCCGCCATCGGCGACAAGCTTGCGCGTGCGCTGCTGTCAGGCGACGTCACCGAGGGCGACAAGGTGCGAGTCGACCTGGACGAGGCCGCGGACTCGCTGCGAGTCAGCGCCGAACGGGGTTAGCCGCGCGATGGTCCGTGCGGCGCGGCTCCGGCCGCGCCGCACGGCTCCCGCCGCGCCTCACGGCTCGTCGAGCATGGCGTCGTAGTCGTCCTCAGGAAGCCCGAGGTCGTTGCGGATCCGGTACCGGAGGCGCAGCAGCATCCGGAGTTCCCCGTCGTTCACGTCGGCGCCCGGCTCATCGCCTTGGCCGGCTGCCGCGAGGCACAGCTTCACGCCAGCCGTCGCCCAGCCGAGCGCGCCGACGAGGTCGGCCTGCTCGAAGAGCAGCTCGGCAAGCAGGTCACACGTTCGCGGGTCCGCCGGGTCCTCGGCCTTGACCTGGCCGAGCAACTCCTGGGCATCGTGCCACCGGCCGAGCTGAAACAGCGCGCGGGCCATCGGGATGCGCGCGTCGGTGGAGATACGGCCGCCGTCGGCCAGTGCCCGGCGGAACTCGTCTATTGCCCGCGCCGGGTCGTCAGCGAGCAGCCACTGCTCGCCCGCACGCAGGAACGCCTCGGCCCGGGGCATCTCAGGGGTCTCTGTCCCTGTTACCGCGAGCTCGTTCATCATCCGGGCAGCAGCTGCGTAGTCGCCGCTCGACGCGGCATCGGACTCGATCGCGTCGAAATGCTCCCGGGTCAATATCGGCACGTTCTTCACGTTACCCAGGAAAGGCGCGCGGAGATGCGCCGTGATCAGCTAAGTAATGGCTTCGTAACCCTTTTAGGCCACGTCAGGCGTGCGAACGAGGCTCAGTGCCGCGAGCGCTCGAGGGCGTCCCAGAACCCGCGCCGCAGCGCGTGCCGGACCTCGTCGTGCAACAGCGAGTCGATCGGCAGCGCCGAGCCCTGCAGCAGCCGCGCCTCGAGATCGGAGGGCATTCGCGGCTTGCGGGCAAGCACCGCCTCGAGCCACAGCGCCGGCGCGTCCCTCGCGACGGTCTCGCCGAATCCGTAGCCCTCGGCATGAGCGGACTGGACAGCCTCGGCGACCGAGACAGCTGGCGGCGGGACCGGCGGCGCCGACGGCGGCGCATAAGGCGCTGCCTGGTAGTCGGGCGCGCCGTAGTCGGGCGGCCGCTGCCCGCCGTACTGGCCTATCCGGTCCGGCGGGTAGGCAGTGCCGTTGCCCGGCGGCAACTGCCGCTGGACAGGCAGCGGTCGCTGGCTCTCCATCGGCGGCAGGCCGCCGCGCTGCACGCCGTTCAGCTGAGCGCCGTTGACCGGCACGCCGGCCTGCATCCCGGTTGAGCCCTGCATACCGGAAGGCTGCAGAGCGTGGCCGCCGGCCTCGTGCACACCGGGTGGGGCCGGATAGCCGGACTGCACAGCTCCCCCCGGCTGTCCGGGGGACATCTGGGCACCCA
>JASHTT010000590.1 GCA_030040415.1 Streptosporangiaceae bacterium
AAGTCGGGCGCGCTGAACTACGCGCTGCGCGAGATGACCGACCCGCGCGCCGAGGTCATCGGTGTTGTCGACTCTGACTACCAGCTCGAACGGGGATTCCTGAAGCGGTGCGCGCCGCTGTTTGCCGATCCGTGGGTCGGCTTCACCCAGGCACCGCAGGACTACCGAGGCTGGTCCGGTTCGCGCTATTACCGCCGTCTGTACTACTCGTACCAGTACTTCTTCGCGGTTTCGCAGCCATCGCGCAACGAGCGGGACGGTGCCATCTTCGCCGGAACGATGGGCCTGATCCGCCGGGTCGCGCTCGAGCAGCTCGGCGGCTGGGATGAGTGGTGCATCACCGAGGACGCCGAGCTTTCGCTGCGCCTGCTCCGGGCCGGCTGGTCTGGCCTGCATGTGGACGAGTCCTGGGGCAAGGGCGTGATGCCGCTGACATTCGAGGCACTCAAGGGGCAGCGGTACCGCTGGTGCTTCGGCGGTATCCAGATCTTGCGCATGCACTGGAGGTCGCTCGTGCCTGGGCGGGAGACCAAGCAGAACCGGCTCAGCCTCGCGCAGCGCTGGTCATACCTGGCCGGCGGGCTGCAGTGGTACGGCGACCTGCTCGGCCTGGTCTTCCTGGTGTTCCTGCTGGCTGGCGCCGCTAACCTGGCGACCGGCGGCGGCGAGCTGTTCCGCAAGCTGACTTTGTTCCTAGTGGCCACGGTTCCGGTGCTCGTGCTCCTCGGGCTCGTCAGGGCCATCGCCTTGCTGCGCCGCGGCACCGGCGCATCCTGGCGCGATGCGCTCGGCGCGTTCATGATCTGGCAGTCCACGTCGCTCGTGGTCGCGAGGGCTTCGGTGCAAGCTCTGTACGCCCGCCGTGTCGCCTTCCTCCGCACGCCGAAGACCAGCGAGCGAGCGAAGTGGTGGGAGGCGCTGCGAGCGAACTGGGCCGAGACGTCGCTTGGCCTGCTCGGCCTGGTCGCAATCGCGGGCGCGCTGAGCAAGGCGAGCGAACTGGCCGGGCCCCTGCTCGCCGGGCTTCTCGTGTTCCCGACGGCCGGCATGCTGGCCGCCCCGCTCAACAGCTGGGCGGCACAACGAGCCGCGCTGCCGCCGGACCTGCGTGAGCGGCGCACCACCGAGTGGCGGCGGACCAGCGATCGGCGTGCGTTCGTGCGGAACGCGGCGCTCGGTGGTGCTGTCACCGTGGGCGCCGTCGTCGTGGCGGCCGTGGCGCTGATGCTGACGCCGAGCACTCACTCCGTCCGCCCGCCCTCGCTGATCAACGCACCGCACCCGGTGACCTCGACCAGCACCCCGGTCGGCCACAGCCCGTCGCCGACGCCAAGTTCCAGCACGCCGACGGTGACGCCGAGCCCGTCACCGAGCCCGACACTGACTACACCGACACCGACAAGCTCGCCGTCTGCAGGTACGTCGGCGCCGTCGCCATCTGGATCGGCTAGCTCGTGAGCGTCGGCAACGAACGGGTCGCCATAGCGTGCAACCGGCACCGTGCCGGCTCAGGCCCACCCGTACCTGAGTAGGGGTCCTGCCGACCAGCGCCTGAGCCAGGGTCAGGCTGGCCGGCGCCGCGCCGAGCTGGTCAGGTAGGTGGCGCTGAAATCCTTGTCGCCGTGCGCGGCGATGCCTTGCTCCAGTCGCCGCGCGACGACGCTGAACAGCGGCAGGTCCAGCTGGTGCTGGGCTGCCGCCTGCTCGATGAGCGCTGCGTCCTTGGCGGCGAGACTGAGCCGGAACGACGGCTCGAACTCCCTGCGCGCCATGAGAGCTGCCTTCATCCGCAGGTAGGGCAGGTCTAGCGCGCCGCCCTCGATCGCATCCAGGAAGGCCTCAGCCTGCAAGCCGAGGCCCTCCGCTAGCGCGATGACCTCGGCGCCGGCCTCGACCACCGCCAGGACCCAGCTGTTCGCCACCAGTTTCAGGGCGGTCCCGGCACCGGCGTCGCCAAGCCAAATTGTCTTCTTGCCGACGACATCGAACAGGGGCTGCACCAGCGCGCGGGCACTGTCCGGCCCCGAGGCCAGCACGACGAGCTTGCCATGCTCGGCTATCTGCGTGGCGCCGAGCACGGGGGAATCAAGGAAGGTCACGCCACGCTCGGCGGCTACCCGTTCGCATTCCGCGGTGCCCGCCTCGCCGATGGTGCTCATCTGCAGCCAGACCGCATCCTCGTCCATGGCCGCGAGCGCGCCGTGGGCGCCGTCCATCGCGGCGAGGACCGCGTCGGCGTCGGCGAGCATGGTGAGCACCACGTCGGCATCACGCGCCGCATCCGCCGGCGTCACCGCCAGCATTGCCCCGTCCTCGGTCAGCGGCCTGGCCTTGTCCGCTGACCGGTTCCAGGCGCGGACCTCGAAGCCGGCCCGGGCAAGATTGCGCGCCATGGCGAAGCCCATCAGCCCTCCGGCGCCGAGTACAGCCACTCGGCGATGGCCGGCCATCAGACGACAGCCCCGTCAGCTGCCATCGACACCCTGACACTTTCGGGGGGACATAGTGCCCGGAAGCGGATGAGAAAATCCGCGAAGGTGTCATGGTGTCGTGAGTTGCGGCGCATCTGCTGGCCTCCTGCCTCTGCCTGCCACGCTGCGTGCAGGCGCGTATACGAGAACCGCTACCCGCCGAGATTGCCGCTACGCCTGCAGGTGCGCCGCTTCTGGCCGCAGTGCACTCAGCGATCAGGCCAAACCGGCTGGTCAGGCCCGCGCCGGTGAGTACCTTGGAGGCGAGCCCCGGGAAGCTGACGCATGCCAGTCCCGCGCTGGGCCCGGGCTTGTAGCATTGCCCGCACCTAGTGCGAAAGATGACGAGCGGGTCGACATGGTGGCAGAGGACGTCAGTTCCGGCACTTCCGGATGGGAGGACCTGCCGGATCGCATCCGCGTGCTGCTGATCGAGGATGACGACGGGGACGCGCTGATCGTCGAGGAGTTGCTGCACGACGCGGGAGCCCCGTTCCAGGTCAGGCGCGCGCGGTCGCTGGCGGACGGCGGGGCCGCGCTCCGCGGCGTCGGCTGCGTCCTGCTGGACCTAGAACTGCCCGATTCGCGCGGGCTGAACGGCGTCCGCTGGCTACGGCAAAGCTGGCCCGAGCTACCTGTTGTGGTGCTCACCGGTATATCCGACGAGCATCTCGGCGAGGAGGCAGTCGGCGCGGGCGCCCAGGACTACCTGGTCAAAGGGCAGGTCGACGGCTTCCTGCTGAACCGCGTCGTGCGTTACGCGGTCGAGCGGCAGCGGGCGGAGGAGACCCAGCAGCAGCTCAGGGAGGCGCAGCTGATCGCCGCCGAGAACGCGCGGCTGGAACGTGGCCTGTTGCCCTCGCCGCTGGTGACCGACGAGCGCATCGCGGTGCACGCTCGCTACCGGTCAGGCGGCCAGCAGCGGCTGCTCGGCGGTGACTTCTATGACGTGGTCGAGGCGGCAGACGGCTGGCTGCACGCGGTCGTCGGGGACGTCTGCGGCCGCGGGCCTGACGAGGCGGCCCTCGGCGTGTGCCTGCGGGTTGCCTGGCGGACCATGGTGCTGGCGAACCGGCCCGTCACCGAGATTCTCGCTGCCGTCCAGCAGGTCCTTGAACACGAGCGGCACCAGGACAGGCTGTTCGCCACGCTGTGCATGATGTCGGTTGCGCCAGACCGCACGCACTGCCTGCTGCACCTGGCTGGTCATCCGAGTCCGCTGCTGATCACGCCGGACGGGCTGGCCGAGCTGCGAGCCCCCACCTCCCTTCCGCCGGGTATCGTGCACGCCGAACAGTGGCCGAGCGCGGAACTGCAGCTCGGCTCCACCTGGTCCGTCGTGCTGTATACAGACGGGCTGATCGAAGGCAAGATCGGACCCGGCCCGGAGCGGCTGGGCAGCGACGGGCTCATCCGGCTGATCGAGAAGGCGCGCGCCGAGGCCACCGACGTGCCGGTGTCAGGCCCGATGCTTGACGAGCGCCTACTCGACTCCGTGATCGGCGAGGCGCGTGAGCTCAACGGCGGCGAGCTGGACGACGACATAGCGGTGATGGTGATCAGCTGCACGGCCCCGTCCGGCTTATGACATCCGAACCGGCTGGCGCAGGCGGTCTTAGGCGCGCAGGCAAGGGCCAGCCAACTGGGCGGCCACCGATGCCGCCGGGGCGCCGGATCGCCGACGCAGCCGAGGACGCGGCCAGGCGCTGGCCGCTCGGCCGCATCACCGGCCTCGGCATCATCCTGCTGGGCTTGTTCTCGGTAGCCGCCATCGCCGTGGGAGCCGTTACCCTGCATACCCAGTCGAGCGACCGCAGCCGCCTCGTGGAGACGCTCGACCCGGCGGCGCTGGACGCTTCCCAGCTCACCGTGGCGCTGCTGAACCAGGAGACCGGCCTGCGCGGCTACCTGCTGAGCGCCAACAGGTCGTTCCTTGGCCCGTACGTCACCGGGCTGGCCGACCAGCAGACCTACACCAAGCAGCTGAGCACGCTACTCGGGGGCATGCCGACCGCCCGCGCCGACCTCGCCAAGGTGCTCAGCCGGATGGCCAGATGGCGGTCGGGCTACGCGGTGCCATCCATGCGCGCCGTCGCTGTTACCCGCAAGCCATTGGTCAGCAAGACCATCGGGATCGGGAAGGCGGACTTCAACGCTATCCGCGGTCCGATTGCCTCGCTGCAGGCCTACCTGGCTGGGCAGCGCCTCACGGCGATCTCGGCACTGCACGGCTCTGCGACGGTGCTGGACGTGACCAGCATCTCCATCGCAGTGGCGCTGCTGCTTGTCGTCACGATCCTTGCGCTCG
Organism: Streptosporangiaceae bacterium; assembly: GCA_030040415.1. Lineage (GTDB taxonomy): Bacteria > Actinomycetota > Actinomycetes > Streptosporangiales > Streptosporangiaceae > JAJYUU01. Next base: position 4,780 of record JASHTT010000590.1, read on the forward strand.
GCGTGCGTGCCGCCGCCATCAAGCCGCTGACCCGGCTGGCCGCCGAGGCCCGCCGGGTCGCTGACGGAGACTTCGCGCACGAGGTCAACCCTGGCGGCCCGAGGGAAGTGCACAACCTCGCGGTGGACGTGAACAGGATGCGCCGACGCATCCTGCAGGAGTTGTCGGCGGTCTGGGCGGCCAACGCCGCCCTGGAGGCCAGGGCGCTCGACCTGGAGCGGTCCAACTCCGAACTCGAGCAGTTTGCCTACGTCGCCTCGCACGACCTGCAGGAACCGCTGCGTAAGGTGGCGAGCTTCTGCCAGTTGCTGCAGCGCCGTTATATCGGGCAGCTGGACGCGCGCGCCGACCAGTACATCGAGTTCGCTGTGGACGGCGCGAAGCGCATGCAGGCGCTCATCGACGACCTGCTGACGTTCAGCCGCGTCGGGCGCTCGCAGCGCGAGCCTGCGCCGGTGTCTTGCGCCAGCGCGCTGTCGCAGGCGCGCACCAACCTGGCGTCCGAGATAAGAAGGTCCGGCGCTACCATCACCACGTCCAAGCTTCCCGTGGTGCGGGCGGAATTCTCACTGATCACGTCGCTGTTCCAGAACCTGCTCGGCAACGCCGTCAAGTTCCGCAGCGACGAGCCGCCGCAGATCGAGGTAGCGGCGGAACCCGAAGAGGGCTTCTGGCTGTTCTCGGTGACCGACAACGGCATCGGGATCGAGCCTGAGTTCGCTGAGCGCATTTTCGTGATCTTCCAGCGGCTGCACGACCGCGCGAGCTATGCCGGCACCGGCATCGGCCTCGCCATGTGCCGCAAGATCGTCGAGCACTACGGAGGCAAGATGTGGCTGGATACGTCGTACCGCTCAGGTTCGCGGTTCTGCTTCACATTGCCGGCCGAACCCACTGGCTACGAGGAGACTGCCGATGAGTGAGGCCGCCGCGCTCCAGGTTGTGGACGTGCTGCTGGTCGAGGACGATCCGGGCGACGTGCTGATGACGAGGGAGGCATTCGACCACTACCGGATACGCAACAACCTGCACGTTGTCGGCGACGGCGACCAGGCTCTGCAGTTCGTCCGCCGGACCGGAGAGTACGCCGGCATGCCGCGGCCCGGCCTGATCCTGCTCGACCTGAACCTGCCCCGCCGCAACGGCCTCGAGGTCCTCGCCGAGCTCAAATCCGACGAGGACCTGCTCCGCATCCCGGTCGTGGTGCTGACCACCTCGCAGGCCGATCAGGACATCCTGCGCAGTTACGATCTGCACGCCAACGCGTATATCAGCAAGCCGGTGGACTTCGAGCGGTTCATCGACGTGATCAGGCAGATCGACGACTTCTTCCTCACGCTGGTGAAGCTGCCGGGCCCGAACTGACAGCGGCTGCCTGCCGCCCCCGCCGCGGCCGGCGGCCAGGGCGGGGGGGACAGGAGGCCAGGGCTTGGCTAGTGGGAGGCCCGGGCTGGGCTAGCCGGAGGCCCCGGCTGAGCTACCGGCTGCCGTACGGGGCGGGAATCCGGTCCTCGTCGATGGTGCCGAGCAGCCGGCGGCCACGCGGCTGGCGTTGGATCCGCACCGACCTCATCGCGACGCTGCTGACCAGCGAGCCGATTGTGACGCCCAGGACAAGCGCGACCGCCGAGG
>JASHTT010000591.1 GCA_030040415.1 Streptosporangiaceae bacterium
CGCACCGTCTACATCGAGTCGTCGCGGACTCAACTCGGCAACCCGCGGACGATAACGAGCTACCCAGTGCCGGCCGCCTGCCGGTGACTTCTGTGTGCCGATTGGCGGCTAGATGCCGATCCTGGTGGCGAGCCGCTCGCGGTGGTAGCTGGCGTCGCCGAGGAACAGCTCGCTGGCTTTGGCCCGCTTGAAGTACAGGTGCGCGTCGTGCTCCCAGGTGAAGCCGATACCGCCGTGGATCTGGATGTTCTCGCCGGCGACGTGGAAGTACACGTCGGACGCGTACGCCTTGACGAGCGAGGCGACCACCGGCACCTCGGCGGAGTCCTCGGCGACGGCGGCCGCAGCGTACTGCACGGCCGAGCGCAGCGACTCGACCTCCAGCAGCAGGTCGGCACACCGGTGCTTGATCGCCTGGAAGCTGCCGATCGGGCGCCCGAACTGGTACCGCACCTTGGCGTATTCGACGGCCATGTCGAGCGCGCGCTGCGCTCCGCCGAGTTGCTCGGCGCCCTGCGCGATCGCCGCCACGTCCAGCACTCGGCTGAGCACCGCCGCGCCATCTTCGGGCGTCCCGATTAGTACCGCCGGTACCGACTCGAAATCCAGCCTGGCGAGCTTGCGTGTCTGGTCGAGCGTCGGCAGCGGCGTGCGGGTCAGGCCCGGCGCGCCGGCGTCGACGGCGAACAGCGCCAGATGAGCACCGGTCCGCGCGACGACGAGGACTAGGTTCGCGGTGTGCCCGTCCAGCACGAAGCTCTTCCGCCCGTCGAGCCGCCAGCCGTCGCCCGCGTCAAGCTCGGCCGCGGCGAGCCTGACGGCATCTGGCTCCCAGGACCCGTCCTCCTCGGTGAACGCGACGGTAGCGATCGTCTCGCCGGACGCGATGCCGGGCAGGTAGGCCTTCCTGGCCGCCTCGTCACCGCTGGCGAGCAGCGCACCGGCGGCCAGCACGGCACTGGCCAGGTACGGCCCGCCGTACAGCGCCGCGCCGAGTTCTTCCAGCACGATGGCCTGCTCGGCGAAGCTGAAGCCGGAGCCGCCGTACTCCTCGGGGATTGCGATGCCCTGCAGCCCGAGCTGGTCACCCGCCTGCCGCCAGACCGCCGGGTCGAAGCCGTCGGTCGTGTCCATCAGTTCGCGCACCACCGGGATCGGTGCCCGGTCCGCCAAGAACCGCCGGACGGAGGCACGCAGTTCTTCCTGCTCCGCGCTGACACCGAGGATCATCTGCTGGCTCCGTTCGCGGTCGGCCGTGGCTCCCTGGGAAGCTTGAGCGCGCGCTCGGCGATGATGTTGCGCTGAATCTCGCTGGTGCCCGAGTAGATCGTGCCTGCCCGGCTGGACAGGAACACGTTCTGCCAGTAGGTCGTGGGGTACCCGTCGCCGTCCGGCCGGATCAGCCCGTCGGTTCCCTCGATGCCGATCGCGATCTCGCCGAGCCGCTTGTGGTATTCGCTCCAGAACAGCTTGCTGATGCTCGCCTCGGGTCCGGGCTGACGTCCCTCGGCGAGCCCGGCGAGCGTGCGCAGCCCGCTGAAGCGCATGAGCTGCACCTGGCTGTAGGCCCAGGCGAGCTGCTGCCGCACCAGCGGGTCCGCGCTGACGCCCCGCTTGCGCGCGGTCTGCGCCAGCTCCCAGAACTCCCGCTCGTAGCCGAGGTGCAGTGTCGATGCGCTGCCGCCGCGCTCGTAGCCGAGCGTGGTCATCGCCACCCGCCAGCCGTTGTTAAGGCCGCCGATCACGTTGAACAGCGGCGCGCGCACCCCGTCGAGGAAGTCCTCGCAGAACTCAGCGGCACCGGACATCTGCCGGACCGGCTGGTAGCTGACCGCCGGATCGGTGAAGTCGATCAGCACGAAGGAGATGCCCGCGTGCTTCTCGGCATCGGGATCGGTGCGGCACAGCACGAACATCTTGTTCGCCCGCGCGGCGCCCGATGTCCACAGCTTCTGGCCGGTGATGACGATCTCATCGCCGTCTACCACGCCCTTCGTCTGCAGGCCGGCCAGGTCGGAGCCCGTTCCTGGCTCGGAAAAGCCCTGGCAGTAGACGTCCTCGCCGGAGACGATTCGCGGCAGGAAGGCAGCGCGCTGTTCGTCCGTGCCATGCACGATGACCGACGGGCCGACCAGGCTCTCGCCCATGCCACGGTTCACTCGCGGTACGCCGGCGCTGTCCAGCTCCTCGTTGAATACCGCGACCCGGACCGCGTCCATGCCCTGGCCGCCGAACTGCTCCGGCCACTGCGGGCAGATCAGCCTGGCCGCCAGCAGCTCGGCCTCCCACTGCCGGTAGGCCTCGTGCTGCGTCGCCGCGGTACGGCGGCCGTAGCCGTAACCGCCCGTGGTGATCAGCGTGTTCCAGTCGGCAAGCTCCGCCAGTCCGTCCGGCGCGTGCGTCGTGATCCAGGCGCGGATATCAGCCCGGAACTGCGCGATCTCCGGGCCAAGGTCGAGTTCCACTGGCAGCCTCCGGGCACGCCAACAGGGCAATCCTAGAATCCGATTCTAGACGAATAAAAGTCCGGCTTGCTCGCCTTGTCAAGGCCAGGGAATGAGTGTGAGTTTGCAGCATGCACATCACCCGGTGCATGACTCCCTCAGGTTAGTGCCTTCTCGAGCCAGTGGTCAGCGAACGGCTCGTCGTTGAACGCGGGTACCTCGACCCAACCAGTCGAGCGGTACAGCGAGAGCGCCTCGACAAGGACCGCGCTCGTCTCGATGTGCGCCACGTGAGCTCCGCCGGCCCGCGCGCACGTCTCCAGTCTCTCCAGTAGCCGGCGGCCCAGGCCGAGTCCCCGGACCCTCGGAGCGATCCACATGCGCTTGATCTCGGCGGGCGCGTCGGCGTGGTGCTTCACGGCGCCGCAGCCGATCGCCTCGCCGTACAGGTAGGCGACGAAGAACTCCCCGGCAGGCGGCCGGACCTCGCGCGGCAAAGCGGTGACGCCGACCGACGGGTCGAAGCCGCGCTCCGAACGGCGATTGAGCTCGGCGATGTACTGCTGAAGGCAATACTGCGCATCGGGATGCTCAGGGTCGACGCTGGTGATCTGCACATTCCCTGCGGTCAGCAGACGCTCGACCTCACGCATCGCCGCGACCCGCGGAATGGAGGTGCAGCAGCGATCGAGCTCGCCAGCCAGGGCGCCGAGGTCGTCGGCGGCGGCGCGAGCCCGAGCGCGTGGACGCAGTCGCGGGTGGAGGTCCAATCGGTCCCGGTTCCTTGCTCCGGCGGTCGGCCTCGTCGACGGGTTGCCGTGAGCCTCGCGCTGATTGCCTGGCGAGGCGGTTGGTGTGTATACGGGCGACCGCGCGCTGTTGGTCTTCGATGCGAGCGGCGGCGAGTGCTTGAATGAGAGCTGGATTCAGCACCTGAGACTCCTTTTTAGGGCAGAGGACGACGATTGGGCCGGTGTCGTCCCTCTTGCAGAACAGCTCACGGATGAGCCCTTCCTCGCCGAGTTCGGCCACCTGTTGTTCTGCTGCGGGCACTGAGTGTCGAGTGCCTGCTGCCCGAGTACGGGCCGATGGCGAGTCCGTTCAAGGCCCCTCCTCACGATCGTCGTTGGGTATGGCTCGCGCTGCGTGCTGACGGCGAGCGTCATGCGGTGTCGGGCGCGGCGTCGCCAGCCGCCGCGTTTGACGCGGTCGCGGTGTCGCCGGGAGCGTTTGACGCTGTCGCGGCCAACGGGTGGTCAGGGATGCGATCGCCAAAGAGGAGAAAGCCCGCTCCGATCACCGCGGCGACAAGAGCGCCGCCCCACCAGACGGCGTCGGGTGAGGTCGCGAGTACCACGCCACCGACGGCGGGGCCGAGCGCGAGGCCAGCGGTCGCCATCAGACCGAACACCGAGATGTAGCGGCCGAGGAGATGCTCCGGAGCGAGGTCGGCGACGAGTGGGCCGATGACGACGGCGTGCATGCACTCGCCGATCGCGAACATAATTGCGACCCCGGCCAGGAGCGTGGTCCCCCCGAGCTCCGAGTGGATCAGCGTCGCCGGCAAGACGGCGAGGAGCGCGATCACCCAGACCGCGCACAGCGCGGCAAATGCCTTTGCCCGGCGCATCCGCTTGACGACGCGCGTCGCCTGGAGTTGTGCGATGACGATGAAGAGCGTGTTGCTGAGCTTGAGGATCCCGATCCCAGCGGGTCCGACGGTGGTATGCGCTATCGCAAACGGCGGAAGGATGCTCGAGAACAGCGCGTAGCCGGGGATAATGAGGACGATATTGGCGGCGATCACGATCATGAAGAGTCGATCGCGGGCGACCGCTCGGAATCCTCGTCCCCCGGCGCTGGCTTGCGCCGCCGCGGCACGTGGACTCGGCACCATCGCCAGTACGAACAGCGCAAAGGCGGCGTAGGTGATCGCGTCGAAGACATAGAGGATCTGGAACGATCGCAGGTCCTGTGCCGAGGCGACGATGAAGCCCGCGACCGTGGCGCCGATGCCGAGGCCGAGGTTGGACGCGACGCGCGCGAGTGCGAACGAGGCAGCACGTTGCTCTGGCGTTACCAGGGTGATGAGCAGCGTTTGGTTGGCTACGCGGGCCGCGCCGATCCCGGCACCGGCGACGGCTGCGCAAGCGAACGCCTGCCATGGCCGGTCGACGAACGCAAAGCCGGCATAGCCGAGCGCGCTCGCAACGTTGCCGGCGATCAGGATCGGCTTGGGGCGAAGGTGATCGAGCAGGGTTCCCGTGGGAGGCGACACGAGAGTGGCCGTGCCCAGGATCGTGGCAAGCACCAAACCGGCAGTGGCCGTCGCGATGCCGCGGAACTGGTGCAGGTAGATGATCTCGAACGCGATGATCAACCCATAACCGAAGAAGTTGACCGCGTTCCCCAACTGCAAGAGCAGGACCAGCCGGGGCAGGCCCGTCCGCCAACCCTTGAGAAAATGCGTGGAACCCCGTCTCATCCGC
>JASHTT010000592.1 GCA_030040415.1 Streptosporangiaceae bacterium
CTTGTTGTAGACCGTGTAGCCGAAGAACTTCGGCAGCGCCCCCGTGATCGCGCGGCCGCGCTGATAGCTCAGCGTCCAGCCTACGGCCATCGGCGCGCCCAGCTTGCTGAAGCAGCGCACCTGGATGACCTGCTGGGATGTTGTCTGCGCGCGGCCCCCGACGTCACAGATGGCCGGGACCGTGCCGACCGGGCTCAGCTGTATGCCGCCCGAAGCCGTGGCAGGCCCGGTGCCGTCCAGCACGACTCGCCAGATGCCGGTGCCCACCGTGGTCACGGTGTTCGATAGCCCGGTCGAGTTGAACGACGTCACCGTGCCCGCGGTGGTGTGGTAAACGTAGGCGTACTGCAGACCGCCAGGCAGCGTGCCGCTGCTCTCCGAGAACGTCACGGTGAACGGCACGAACTGCGCCACTCCGCCCTTCACGTAACACTGCACCGTCACCAGCTCGGCTCCGGCCAGCGGCCGCCAGCCCTGTGCCTCGCACCAGGCGAGCTCGTCGATGACGGCGGTGACGTGCACGACGCCGGTCTTCTCGTAGCCGATGTTGGGGAAGCGCACCACCTCCCGGCCGGGCGCGACGGCGGTCACGGACGGCGGCGGGGACACCGCGCTCTCCGCCCAGTGGCCCGCGGTGACCGGGCCGCTCGTGTGCTGCACGAGCGCGAACCCCCAGTAGTTGGGCACGGCCGCCTGTGCCGCGCCGGAAGGCCACGCCGCCAGCGCCAGGCCCAGCCCGAGCGCAGTTAGTCCGCCGGCCAGCAGCATCCACATTCGTCGCCAGCTAATCATCTGCCGCTCCTTTACCCCTGTCGGGCGGCCTTTGCGCTCCGGAACCCCGCCCGTTCCCGCGCTGGTATTGGCGGCATCATAAGTGTCGGTAAAGGGTTTGCAAAAGGCCTAGGTCAACGACCTGCTCGAGTGTGCTGTCGCACACCTGGAGAACGGTTTCGATGACGATCTTGGCGCTGCAGTATTTGGTTAACAATTGACAAGTATCTGCTGCCGGACTGCCACGCCCTGCCTGACGGAACCCTTTGTGATCTGCAAGCCCGCCGGCTTACCATTCCTTACCTGTCACTTCCCCGCGATCGCCGCACGAAAGGCAAACGATGACTGGGCGCAGGCTCCGTCGTATCGCAGGTTTGGCATTCATGCTGGCACTGGGAGTGTCGGTGCTCTCGGTGCCGGCCGCAGGAGCTAGCTCGGCCAGCACGGCAACGGTGACTTACAAATTCACCACCAGCAGAGTCGCGTGGACAGGATCCCGCGCAGTCATCGCGGCCACCGACTCCCACGGCGACCTGTACTACTTCTGGCAGGCAGCCGGGTCCACGACATGGCATAAGCAAGTCGTGGCCCAGGCCACGACCGGAGTCTCCTTCAGCAATCCGTCCATTGCCTGGACCGGGCAGGCTGTGATCATCGTCGCCCTGGAAGCCTCCAATAGCGTGGTCTACTTTTCTCCGGCCGCGGGCGGGACCTGGACCAAGCCCCAGCCAGTCTTTTCGTATGGCAGTGACTGGCGAGCACCGACCGTGACTGGCGTTCCCGGCGGTGGAGCGATCGTCGACGCCCGGACGACGACTGGCAAGCTGTACTCGACCGAGTTCCCGCCCGGTGGGAGCGGTTGGACCGGCGGCGTGGTCTCCTACGGCATCTCCGGCCCGTCGTCGGTCATCACCTGCTATGACAGCCTGGCGGACCAGTACCTCGGGCTGATCGCCGCGACCAGCGGTAACGCGCTCGACTTCTGGTGGGAGTACCTGGGCAGCGGTGACTGGAACCAGGAGACGATCGCATCGCTCGGCGTGGGTGTCAGCTTCACCAGCGCGTCGATCACCGCGACTAACAACACCCTGCTGGTGGCCGCATCCACCTCCACCGGCACGCTTTACGTCTTCTCGCAGGCCATCGGCGGCAGCGGGTGGACCGCGCAGACCGTCAGCAGCGCGGTCGGTACGTCCTCGCATCCGGTTATCGCGTCGTTTGAGCGGCTCAGCGTCGTCCTGCGTACCTACGTGGTGATCGCCGAGACCAGCCCGAAGGGCCAGCTGGACTTCTGGTGGCAGCCAGCCGGGGCGAGCACGTGGGACCAGGAGACGATCGCCAAGGCCAGCAAGGACGCGGTGTACTCGAGCCCGGACCTGTCCATCACGGGAACGTCCGTGCTGGCCGCCGCGCTCAACACCAAGCCGGGCGACGTGCTGTCCTGGTATCAGTCCTTCGGCACCACCCCGTGGCACGAGCAACTTGTCGCCAAGGGGTAACGACGGCCGCGGACTGAGCTGCTAGCGAGTCTCCGCTAGCAGCTCAGTCACCAGTTCGCGCGGCAGCCCGTGCGTGTCGTGCAGGTAGGCGTAGTCGTCGTCGGTCAGCAGCCCGGACGGGTACAGCCGGACGAGCAGCGAGCGACCGCGGTTCACCAGCCCGGAGAACTTGCGCTCCTCCGCGAGCAGCACGGACATCACGACCGCCGGACTGACCCGCTGGCCGAACCGCCCGCCGGTATCCAGCACGAGGGATGGCGGCAGGTCGCCCAGCGTCGCCACGCCCTCGCCTCGCCACAATTCGGTCAGCGTACGGCGCAGCACCCGCCGCAGCACGTAACCGCGGCCAGTATTCGACGGCCGGACGCCGTCGCCGATCACCACGATCGCCGACCGCAGGTGGTCGACAACTATCCGCAGCGAGCGAAGCCGGCGATCATCAACCGGATGCAGTCCCCACAGGTCAGGCAGCACGGACAGCCAGGGCGCGAAGAGATCGGTCTCGTACACCGAGCCGAGGCCCTGCGTCACCATCAGCAGTCGTTCCAGTCCCATGCCGGTGTCCACGCTCGGCCGCTCCAGCGGCTCGAGCCGGCCGTCGCCCAGCCGGCGGTAGCGCATCGTCACGTGATTCCACACCTCGACCCAGCGCGGATCGGTCGACGGTGTCCCCTCCGGCACCCCGTCACCGGTCCAGCCGAAGATCTCCGAATCCGGCCCGCAGGGTCCGGTCGGACCGTTGGACCACCAGTTGTCTTCCGCGCCGAGCGCCTCGACCGGCACCCCGAGCGCGCGCCAGGTCTGCAACGCCCCGGTGTCAGGCCCGACATCCCCGTCCCCCGCGAACACTGTCGCGTGCAGCATGCCAGGATCGAGGCCGAAGTGGTCGCACAGCAGCTCCAGGCCCCACTCGAGGCTCTGCTGCCCTGGGTAGTCGCCAAGCGACCAGGAGCCCAGCATCTGGAAGACGGTCAGGTGTGAGCTGTCGCCAACCGATTCCAGGTCGGTGGTGCGCAGGCAGCGCTGGACCCCGACCAGGCGCGTTCCCAGCGGATGCGGCGCCCCTTCCAGGTAGGGTGCCAGCGGCTGCATTCCCGCGCTCGTGTACAGGACGGAGTCCCCGGCGGGCGGTACCAGCGAGCTGCCCTCGATCGGACGGTGCCCGCGCGCGGTGAAGAACTTGGTAAATGTCGATACTGTCTGGCTGGTATTCATGGCTCGAGTGCCTTCCGGCGTCGAGGCGCCGAAGACACGCAAGCCGACAGCCGAATACACAAAACGCCGGCGAGCCGTCTCCGGTCGCCAGCGGATAGAAGAAGGTCAGGCAGCGGCAACCGGCGAGCAGATAGCTCGCACGGCAGCGCTGCGCGTGATGACCTTCACGGCTACCAGCCTAGCCGCCAGCACAATTTATTTTGGGAACGCGCCTGCGCAGGGCCACTGCGCCGGGTCATACCACTGCCGCCGGAGGGCAGCGAATCGTGAAGAGCGATGGCGCCTAAGGCACGACGCGACAGTGCTCCACCACGATGGGGTAGCTGCTGTTACCCGCCGCGCGGCTCATGCCGCGCTCGTTGACTCGCAAGCTCGCACACCCAGGACCGGCTGGCCGCCTCTGACGCCGCGGTATCCGACCTCCCATGGCCAGCGGCCCCGGTCATCCGCGTGCACAAGCTGGACCGCCTGCAAGCCGGCCCCGTAGAACTCGACAGCGGTCAGCAGGTGCGCTGACGGCTCGGTCACGCGCACGACCTCGATCTGCGGGCCGCCGTCCAGCGGGATTTGCTCGCCGTGCCGCAGCGGTCCCGCGTGCACCGCATGCTCGGCCACGTCGTTCAGCAGATCAGGAGCACGCGTCACGCCCATCCCGGTGACGACGAGTTCGGGCAGCTCGTACTCGGTCAGCCCGACCGTGTACGACCACGGCGGATGCGGCCCGCTCCGCTCGACGGTCTGGACGGCCCAGCCACAGCGTTCGATGCAGTCGCGAACGTGCACGAGGTAGTCGCTGCGCGCCGCCTCCGGGTGATCACACTGCCAGCACATGGGTGGCCTCCTAGCGCCTGATCGATCGATCCAGCTTCACGACCAAGTGTGCCGACGGGTACCGACAATACGTTCGAGTTGAGGTTGCTCACAGCAGCGACAGCAGCCGTTCCGCCTGACGGCGGAGGGTGCCAGGCGGATTCCGGCCGCTGGCAGCGCCTGCGACGAGTAGCAGCCAGGAGAACGCGGCGAGCCGCCGCCAGTAGCCAAGCCGCGCGGTCTCGGCGAGGGTGAGGCCGACCGCGTCGATCAAGCCATCGGCGGCAAGGCCCGCGTCGTGCCAGACGGACAGATGCTCGACAAGTACCGCCAGCTCAAACGCCCGGTCGCTCGGCCCGGAGTCCTCGAAATCAACGAGCCGCATGCGCTCGCCATCCCAGAGAAAGTTGGCCAGGTTCGGGTCGCCCTGGCCGAACGTCGGCTGCAGCGGGGCCAGGGCGCGGTCACGAGCCGCGGCGAACCATTCCGATCCTTCCTGGTAGGCCGCCGCTACCACCGGATCGGGGCCAAGATCGTGGTTCACGGCCAGTGCCTTGGACACGACCGCGACGAGTTGCGCCTCGTTCCCTTTCTCGCCAGGAAGCGGATCGACCCGGCGAACCGGTACCGACGCCCACAGCCGCAGCACCGCAGCGACCAGCGCCGCCTGCTGCCCTGCCGACCCTAGGTCGACGGGCGCGCCGGGTAGCAGTGACATCTCGATGAGCGCCGGGCTCGCCGCCAGATCAGCGCGCAGCGGCTCGGGTGCCAGCCCGGGCGCGTGCTCGGCAAGCAGCAGCAGCGCCCGCCATTCGCGCTCCGGCTCACCGCGGCTGCGGTCGGTGAAACGCTTGCTGACGACTCCCCGCACCCGGTCGACGCTGACCTGGTGGGTCTGGACCTGACGAGTGGTCAAGTCTTGGGCAACGGCTTATACGTGAAGTCGTTGAACATCTTGACCTGGTCGCACATGTACTTGCTCGGCACCCCCGAGGACGAGATATAGCCGCTCTCCCCCGGCGGCATCAGGTCCTGCCCGGTGACTACCGAACCCACGTCCACCGCCTCCATGAACGTGCTGCGGTTTTGCGCCGGGCTGTCTCCGCAGGTCGTCTGCACGCCCACCGCGAGCGGGTCGAGGTCGCCGGTCCAGCTGATGTTCTCGGCCGGGCGGTAGCCCCACTTCGCGATGTCGGTGGTGCCGAATCCCTTGACGTCCTGGCCAAGCTGAGTGCCAGTGCCGGAGAGGATCTTGATTGCATCGTTCACGCTCTCGATCAGCAGCTGACCCTCGTGGCCACCGAAGTAGTTGCCCTTGTAGCACTGCGTCCCGCAGGGCACCAGGCCCTTAGTGGCGTGCAGGATGTGGTACAGGAAGTTGTAGGTGCCCATGCCGGACAGACCGCCGAACGTGCCCAAGCCGAGGCTGGCGTCGCTCAGGTTGACGGTCCCGGTGTACTGCTCGCCGGCGAACGTTCCGCCCTCGAACACGTTGCGCTCGAACGCCTCGAGGAAGTTCATGAAGATCGACTCGGCCGGGCTGCCAAGCGTCGCGACGTCATTCCAGTGCTCGAGCGCGGAGATCGCACCGGCCAGGTCGGGATGCGTCGTGGGGTCGGTGAGCGGGCTGTGCGCGATGACCAGCTCCTTATACGCACGCAGGATGTACGGGATGAAGTACGGCGCGGCAGGCCTGGTGTTGTCCTCGTCGTCTATCGTGCCGATCGCGTGCTCGATCTGCTCCAGGTAGCCGATGGTGACGTGGTTGTTGGCCGCCAGCATCTGGCTGATCAGGTTGGACCGGTAGATCGTGCCCCAGTACTCGTCGCCCTCGTTCTGCTGGTAGTAGGCCTGCTGTGACGGCTTGGTGTTCCAGTTATCCAGGTACCCGTTGGCCGGGTTGACACTGTGCGGCATCTGCGAGAACGGGACGAAGCCGAGCCACTGCTCCGTGCCATTGCCCAGCGCCGGCAGCCGCGGGTCCACCTTCGAGTACGACGGCTCGATCGGCACCAGGCCGTCGCCGAAGTAAGCGATGTTGCCCTGGTTGTCGGCGTACATGAAGTTGTGCAGCGTCACGATCAGGCTCATCGAGTGGGTGAACTGCTGGAGGTTAGTGTCTCCGCCGAGTTCCGAGAACCCGATCAGCGTTCCCTGCTCACGCATCCAGGACGCGAACCGGAGCGAGAACGCGACGCCCGCGGCCGGATCGGTCGAGAACACGGGCCCGTCTATCGTGCGGTACACGTTGAACGACACCGGCTTCTGCCCTTCGACCTGGATCTTCTCCTTGATCACGGTCATCGGGACCTGCTTGCCGTCGAATTCGTAGGTCGGCGGGTTGGCCGAGAAGTCGACCTTCTCCATGTAGATCCGCTCGTCGACGGTCTCCTCGCTTGTCGAGGTCCACGCGATACTGCCATTCCAGCCGATGAGGATGAACGGCTCGCCAGTGATGGTCATGCCGCCCGCGTCGTAGCTCGGGCCGTGCAGGTAGACCTCCCAGTCGACGCTCGGGTTGCTGAACCCCTCCTGCGGGGCTCCCCACAGCAGCGCGTGGTGGTCGGCGGACCGCGACGGCGCCACGGCGATGGCGTTCGAGCCGCCGTGCGAGAGCACGTCGAGTGAGATCCCGGTCTTCAGTATCGTCTCGCGGTCCGCTGCGAGCGCTGCCTCGGCACGCCGGATCGCGGGCTCGCCCGCCTGGTCCAGCGCCGCGGCCTGGCTGGCAGTCGTCGCCACCGATGGGGCGTCGGCGCCCGTGGTTGCGGCACCCGTGGTTGCGGCTGACTTCGCGTCGGGCGTCGGCGTGCTCGGCACCGTCGTCGGCGCCGTCGGGTCGTCGATCCAGCGGGCGTCGTTGAAGATCGCGACGGCGTCCGCGGCCGCGTTCGGGTCCTTCTTCTTCGCCAGCTCGGCCTTGAGGTAATTGAGGAAGCTCAGGTTCTGCAGCTCGCTGCCACCGCCACCACCGAACTCCCTGGCCAGGTAGTCGCCGACGGCGACGGTGTCCGTCGGTGTCCACGGCGCCGGCCGGTACGGCTCCTTGAGGCCGAGGAGCAGCCCGAGGATGAAGAACTCGTAGGGCACCTTCGCCTTCCTGCTGGCAGCGGTCGCGTACGCCGACGCCTCGTAGGCGTTGATCCCCGCCGAGAACGCCTGGAGTGCGCTGCGGTCGAAAGCCGGCAAACTGTTGTACTGCGCCTGCACCTCGGCCGGGGTGTAGAAGAACGTACGGACATCCTCGTCCTGGGCAAGCGCGGCCTTCCCGAACAGCGCTGACAGCGTGCCCTCGACGGTCCGGCGGGTCAGCTCGAGCTGCACCATGCGATCTTCCGCCTGGGCCCACCCGTCGCCGAACCACATGTCGTCCAGTGACTTCCCGGTGACGCTCGGCACCCCGTAGGAATTCCTGGTGATCACGGCGCTGAGCGTGCCGCTGCTCACCCGTTCCCCGCTAGCCGACGGCCGCGCGGTCCCCGTGGCGGCGTCCGCGCCGAGCGGGACTGCCAGAGCCACCGCGGCCAGCAATGCCACGCTGATCGTTACGAGCCGCCTGCCCGAACCAAGACGCCAGGACCTCACGTGTGTCACCTCCGACGACGCTGCCGGACGGCAGGCTGCACGCCAGATCGCAGCCGGGGCTTCCGGGTACCTTTCGTCTACCACACCGACGCCGGGCGGGAAAAGGTGCCGGGCGGGTGTCTTTGCCGCCATTCACACGTGCAGTACCAATCCGTCGTGCGCCACCTCGTAACCGCGCAGTTCGGACTCACTGAGCAAGTCACGCGACAGGTGCGTCAGCACGAGCCGCCGGCACGTCAGCTCGGCCCGGTGCTCGTCGAGGTCGGCAAGCCGCAGGTGGTACGGCACGGGTTTGGCCCGGACGTAGGCCTCGGCGATCAGCAGGTCGGCGCCCGCAGCCAGGTCCACGAGGTCGCCGGTCCACGCCGTGTCCCCGGTGTAGGCGATAACACGGCCGCCGATATCCAGGCGCAGCGACAGCGCCGGCGCCCCGCTCGGGTGCGCCGCGGCGCGCGCCAGCACGCCCACCCCGGCCACCCGGGCCCGGCTGCCGGGTGCGACCTCGGTGACCTCGACCTTGAAGTCGCGCGCCGCGGCACCCGACCCCGGGAACAGGCACTCCATCGCCGCCAGCAGCCGGTCCCGGGTACCAGGCGGCCCCGCCACCAGCAGCGGGTCGGCCCGATGCGAGAACTGCCCGTCGAGAATCAGGAACGGCAGCCCGGCGAAGTGATCGCCGTGCAGATGGGACACCACCACCGCCGCGACCTCGCCGGGCTCGAGCCCGCAGCGCCGCAGCGCGATCAGCGAGCTGGCCCCGCAGTCGAGCAGCACCGGAGCCGAACCGGAGGCCCGCAGATGCAGACATGCCTGGAACCGCCCGCCGCTGCCGAATGCGTCCCCGCAACCCGCGAACGTAACAGTCACACCATCGGGCAAATCACGCTTCGGCATAGTCGGCATTTAACCCCTAGTCCGCGTGGGTACATTCGAGCCAACACCGCGCTAGCCCTGGGTTCCGGGACTTCATGCGCACGGGGTGGCAGGGGCAGCTACCCGATCACCTGAGTCTCAGGGCTGAACCTACAGTCGCTTCGTTGAGGACGGATTGAGATCCAGCATGAGTTCTGGCGTGCGCACGGTTGGGCTCGAGCCACTCGCGGGGCGTCCGGTAAGCCACGAGCGTCAAGTACAAAGCGCCACCCGCGTATACGGCTGGGTCGCGGTCGCGGGAGTAGCAGCCGCCCTGACGATCTTCATCGCCGCCTCGCTGGCGCGTGCTTCCTGGATGACGCCGCCCCTCGCCATGCCGTCTGCCGGTCCGCCGTTCGAGATCGGCGGCTGGCACGCCCAGCCCGACGTGGTCACCGTCGCGCTCTGGCTCGGAGCGCTGGCCGGCGGCATCGGTGTCACGGCCGGACTAGTCGCAGTCAGGCGCGGCGCAAGGCCGCCCTTGTGGCCGCTACTTGCGGCCGCCGCAGTCGTCGTGACGGTGCTGACCGTGCTGCCGCCGGCCGGCTCGACGGACGCGCTCGACTATGCGGCATTCGGCCGGATCGTCGTGCTAGGCCACAGTCCTTACGTCATGACGCCTTACGACCTGATGCGCCTGCATGACGTGATCGCGAGGTCGGTGCCCCAGGAGTGGGACCACTACCCCAGTCCTTACGGGCCGGCCGCCACCGGCGAGCAGTTCCTCGCGGCAGTACTCGGCGGCACCTCGGCGGCCCGGATCGTCTTCTGGCTGAAGTTGTGGAACGCGATGGCGTTCGGCGCTGTCGCACTCGTGGCCGACCGGCTGCTGCGCTCCGACGCGGCCGCACGACTGCGCGCTCATCTGCTCTGGACTGTCAACCCGCTGCTCATCTGGGAACTGATCGCAGCCGGCCACCTCGACGTGCTGGCGGCCGCCGCCGGAATGTTCGGCCTGGTGCTTGCCTACGGCTGGCCCGCCGCTGACCGGCGAACAGAGCCGGCCCTCTTGCCGGTGCTGGCCGGCGGGGCCCTCATCGGGCTGGCGGCCGATATCAAGATCTCGTTCGTGCTGTTCGGCCTCGGCCTCGCCTTGGCACTGCGCCGGTGGCCCAAGAGGCTGGCAGCGGCGGCGGGTGCGATGCTGGCCGTCTTGCTGCCCGGTTACGCCTGGTTCGGGCCTGCCGCGATTAGTGCCATGCTCCTGCACGGCAACAAGACCACCGCAGACAACTTCTATCAGCTGTTCTCCGCGGCCCAGCAAGGGTTCCTCATGCAGCACATCTCGATGATCGCCACCATCCTCGTGGTGACCGTCGCGGTATTGGCCCTACGCCGGCTGCCTTGCCGGGCCAAGGCGCAGCCGGCCGTCTTCGCCGCTCTCGCGCTGAGCGTCGCCTGGCTGTTCCTATGGCAGTATCAGCTGCCGTCCTACGACGCGATGATCGTCTGCCTGCTGATTCTCGTGCCTGCGTCATGGCTGGACTGGCTGGTCGTCGTGCGGCTAACCGCGGGCACCATCGCGCTCATGCCGGGCAATCCGAAGCCGCTGCTCGCCAGTCACCTGCTGGCCAGCGCCTACCACTACATCGGAGCGCTGGTCGTGCCCATCGTCCTGCTTGGCGCTGTCGTCGGGCTCGTGATGTTGTGCCTGCCGCCCGAGTGGTGGGCCGGGCGAGCACCTGGTCTTGTCAGCTGGCGGATGTAGCGCCAGGCGACCGCTGTCGCGACTACGAACAACGCGAACCCGATCAGCACATACAGGTTGCCGGTGAGAAGCTGCCACCCGTGCCAGTGGTACTCCGCGTACCACGGCTTGTCGCCGAGCCTTGCAAAGGTGCCGGGATTCGTGTTCGGCGGGGCCCAGATCAGGCCCATCCAGAAGCCGCCGAGGTCCAGCGGCTGACCCCAGAGGAATCCTGGCCAGGCACCGAAAAGGGCGGCGAGCAGCGCTGCTGCCGAGCCGAAGGCCCAGCGCAGCATGCCTCGCGCCCGTATCGCGTAAACGGCCAGCATCGTCACCGCAGGAGCGATCCAGACCCAGTGATGATCCCAGCTGATCGGCGAGACGAGCAGCCCGGTCAGCGCGCAGGTCAGCACGCCGGCCACGTGATGTCCGGCGCGGGCGAGCAGCGCCGCGGCGGCCAGGCCGACGACAAGCACGAAGGCAGCAGATGCCAGCCAGATCGGCTCGCCCGCCGCGATGCTCCCGGTCAGCCTGGTGATGAGGGCCGGCAGCGACTGGTTGCCCTCCCAGCCGATGAAACCGGTCCGGCTGGCCTTGGCGAACAGACCGTCGAACCACCACTGGCGCGAGTCGGCTGGCAGCACGATGAAGCCCAGCGCGATCGTGGCTGCGAACGTGCCCGACGCCACGGCTGCCTGCCGGTACCGCCGCGTGAGCAGCAGGTACGGGATGAACACGAGCGGTGTCAGCTTGATCCCGGCGGCGATGCCGACGCCCGCGCCCTTCCACCAGCGGCGGTCAGGTTGGCACATGTCCCCCAAGACCAGGGCCATCAGGAGCAATTCGATCTGGCCCAGGTACAGCGTGCGCTGCACCGGCTCGGTCCACAGCAGGGCCCCGGTGAGCAGCAGCGCGCCGCCGAGCCTGGCCGCGCTGACCCGGTAGCCCAGACCGCCGAGCGTCGTCCAGATCGCCGCCAGCAGTGCGGCGATGTTGACGCCTATGGACAGCTTGAGCAGCACAGACCACGACGGCAGCGTGAGCACCGTGAAGGCAAGCGCAGCGAACGGCGGGTAGGTGAACTTCAGCCCGAGACCTGGCCAGTCGTACAGCGGAGAACTCAGCCTCGGGTCAAAGGCCGGCGCGATGCGGGCGGCCACGAGGCCCGCCCGACGGTAGACACCCAGGTCGACCGGCACCATCCAGCGATCGGCAGGCTGGGTGGCGATGAACGCCAGGTACCCGCCGAGCGCCACGGCGAAAACGGCCAGCCCCGCGATCAGCAGCACGCGCGCTGGGGCGGTCCTGTTAGGCGACGCGGCCGGAATGCCCGTCACCGCGGCCGTCATGGCCCCGCCGCCACCAGTCGTATACCGGGTCGCACCGAGCCACACTAACCCGCGCCGTGGCTCAGGCAGCGGGCCGCCGTCACGCTATGACCCAGCCGTGAACCGCCGATTATCCGCCGCATACCCGGGAGCTCTAGCCCGAGCGCCCCGGCCGAGCGCCCCGGCCGAGCGCCCCGGCCACGCGAGCCGAGCGCCCGGCCGCACGACACGAGCGCCAGCCTGGCAGGTCGTCGGCTACGAGCGCGGCAACTCCGGCTGCCCCGGCTGCGCCGACTCGGCACCGTCGCTACCCGGCTCGGCGCCGTTCACCGGCAGGTCGAATGACGTGACGGCCACGTTGGCCGGGCCCGACAGGCTCTTCTTGACCGAGTCCAGGATCGTCAGCCCCTGGCCGACGAGCCCGGCCGCGATCTGGCTGAGGCCCTCGGTGCCGTTCAGCACGCTGACGTTCGCGCCTGCGAGGCCGGCCGCCGCCTCCTTGACGATCATGGGCAGCTGCTCGATCAGCATCCGGTCGAGCGCCACCCGGTTGTTCGACGCGGCGGCCGCCGCCAGCACCCTGGTCCGCTGCGCGTCGGCCTCGGCGAGCACCCGCACCTTCTCGGCTTCCGCCTCGGCGGGCTTGACCACCTCGGCGACCAGCTGTCGCTGCCGCAGTTCGGCCTGGCGGTGCGCGAGCTCAGTCTGTGCCGCGAGCACGCTCAGCTGTGCCTGCGCTTCGGCCAGCGGACCCGCCTGAGCCGCCTCGGCCTGCGCCTTGTCGATCTCGGCTTTGTACTGCGCCTGCACGACCGCGGTCTGGCGGGCGTACTCGGCCTGCTTGCGCTGTGACTCCTGCTGCGCCTCGGCGGACTGCTGGTTGGCGCCGGCCTGCGCGATCTGGGCCTGCCGCTGGATCGCGGCCCGGTGCGGCGCCGCCATCGAGTCGATGTAGCCGCTGTTCATGTCGTCGATGGACTGGATCTGCAGCGAGTCCACAGACAGCCCGATCTTGGCCATCTCCGCCTTCGACCCGTCGAGCACCTCGGTCGCGAGCTTCTGCCGCTCGGTGACGATCTCCTCGACGGTCATCGACCCGATGATGGACCGCAGGTGACCGGCGAAAATGCGACCGGTCAGGGTGGACATCTGGTCCTGATCGGACAGGAACCGCTGTCCGGCGTTGACGATGCTCTCGGTGTCGTTCCCGACCTTGAAGGCGATCACGGCGCGTACGTTCAGCGTGATGCCCTGGCGCGTGACGCACTGCTCGGAGACCTCTGCCTCGCACATCGCGAGCGTCAGGTAGCGCACCTTGCGGAACAGCGGGAAGACGAACGACCCGTGGCCGGTCACTACCTTGAACGGCGCGCCCTTCTGGCCGTAGCGGCCGCCGGAGACCAGCATGGCCTCGTCCGGCGCGGGCACCCGGTAACCAAACATTCCCATCTCCAAAACTTGGACCCCGTATCCCGGCGGTACCGCCGGATACCGCCAAGTATGTTCTGGACTGGTGCTACTCGGTAGGGTCCTGAAAAAGATCGCCAAGGGGGTCATCCCACTCGCTCACATCGACGGCACGGTGCCCGCGAGACTCGATGACCAGCACCGTGGCACCCTTCGGCAGCGGCTCGGGTGACCAGGCGAGGAACGCCTCCGAACCGCCCCGGACCTTGACCAGCACCTCACCGGGGCCGGCCCTGCCGCGGGTCGCCACGGTGAGCACGCCCACGCAGCCGATGACCTCCTCGTCGCCCATCGGCGGCCATCCCTTCACCGCTGCCAGCCGGGTCGAGCCCGGGAATACCCGGCCCACCCCCGGCGTTCCAAGTCATCGCCGGTGCGATGTGTCCCCCGGGCCGCACCTTATTGCCTTCGCGGAATACCGTATGGCTGGAGCCGCGATGAGCCACTCGCCGAGAGGCGACCACGTACCGGCGCCGGCACGCCCTCGGGAGCAGAAAGCTCACGGGGGCGTCGTCATGTCCACAGCACCCTGGCGTCCGCAAGCTGGGCGGACAGGACCGCGGGCGCCTGCTTCAGTGAGGGTCCGTACCAGGTCAGGTGGCGACCGCTGACCAGCGCGACCGGCATGCCACCGAACGCCTCTGGCCCGTCAGACTCGCTGAACGCGTAGGGCTCGTCGGGCAGCACGACGAGGTCGGCACCACTGCCGCGCAGTTCCGCTATATCCACTTTCGGGTAGCGCTCGGCGTGCGCGGCGTAGACGTTCGCCAGGCCGAGCCGCGCCAGCAGGTCGCCGGCGAACGTGTCCCGGCCGAGCACCATCCACGGGCGCCGCCAGATCGGCACGATGACTGTCCTCGCCCGCGGAGCCGGCACTCGTTGCCATGCGGTCTGTGCGGCTGGGAGCCAGCCGGGCTCCGGTAGCCGGCAGGCGAGCGTGATCATCCGCCGCAGCGAGCGGAACGCACCGGGCAGGTCCCGCACCTCCGTGACCCACACGGCAAGGCCGGCCGCGCGCAAGGCCGCTAGGTCAGCCGCCCTGTTCTCCTCCTCGTTGGCCAGCACCACGTCCGGCCGCAGCGCGACGATCTTGGTTAGGTCCGGGTTCTTCGTGCCGCCCACCCGCGCCACCGCGAGGTCGGCGGGCTGCGAGCACCAGTTCGTCGCACCCACGAGCAGTCCCGGCGCGGCCGTCGCCACCGTCTCTGTCAGGGAGGGAACGACGGACACGACGCGACTCACGATCGACGGCACGCGGACCGACAGGCCGGTGTCGTCGACCAGCTCGTCTGCCCGTGCCGTCCTGCCCTCCCCGATATCTGCGATAGCCGGCCGAGCCGCGGTCCGCGGCCGCGGTCGGCAGCCCAGCCGCGGTCCCTAGCCCGGCCGCGGTCCCTAGCCCAGCCTCACCCGCCCGGGCCTGGCTCGCATAGCCTTGGGGCTTGCGTGCCGAGGAGGAGAAGCCGACCCGATGACCGACGCTCTACCCGAGACTGTCATGGCAGCCCTGGAAGATCCGTTCGCAACGCCGATGCCGGGCACCAGGAAGCTGCATTTCGAAGTCGTGGCCACCGGCCAGCTGACCCCGCACATGCAGCGGATCGAGCTGACCGCCGCCGAGCTCGATGACTTCGCCTACCAGCCAGGCCAGGACGTCATGGTCCTCGTCGCCGCCGACGGCAACAGGCCGGTAAGACGGCGCTACACGATCAGGCACTTCGACCCGGCGCGGCGGCTGCTGACGATCGACGTCGTGCTGCACGGCGAAGGCCCCGGCGAGCGCTGGGTCCGCTCGGCGCGCCCGGGAGACAGGATCGAGGGCATCGGCCCGCGCGGCAAGGTATTCCCGTCGCCAGCCGCCGACTGGCACCTGTTCATGGGCGACGAGGCTGCCCTGCCCGCCATCCTCGCGATGACCGAGTCGCTGCCCGGCGACAGCGAGGCAACCCTCGTGCTGGAGGTGCCCGAGGAGGCCGACGAGCAGGATTACGCCGCGGCCGCCCGGACCAGAGCCAGCTACCTGCACCGGCTCGGCCGTCCGGCCGGCGACCCCGCACTGCTTGTCGCCGAGGCCGGTGCGGTCGAGCTGCCGCCCGGTCAAGGCCATGCCTACCTGCTGGGCGAGGCCCGCGTCGTGCTAGCCATGCGCGAGGCGCTGGCCGCCCGCGGGCTGCCGCAGGACCAGATGTCACCAAAGGCGTACTGGGGCCGCGGTCGCGCCAACGCTGGACACGGCGAGCCCGCGCGGGACGGCTAACCAAACAGCCGTTCTCTCCCAATGGGCACAAAGCTGCTCCATAATAGGGGCACGTGCCATTGTTGACTCTGCCGAAGGGAGCACTTCGGTGGCAACCGTAGTGGCGGCAGAGGCCCCCTCGATGACGGGCAACGTACCGGCCAGCACCACCACGCGTACGCTCCTGCTCGGGATCGACAAGGAGGGGCGGATCCGCCACCACGACCGAGCGGCCGCGGACGTGCTCGCCGCCGACCGGGATGCGCTGATCGGTACCGAGCTCGGCAAGCTGCTCGCCGTGCCAGGCGGTCAGGCGGCAGCCGTATTGCAAAACCTGATCGATAACGCCTGCTCCGACAAGGAAGGCACGGCCGTTCTGGCGTTCCGCACCGCCAACGGCGCCACCGCAGAGGCCGTCGTCACGCTGCAGCCTCTTCGCTCCGAAGATCCCGATCTCGCCGCGCAGGCCATCCTCCGCGTCGCGCCGCCGGTACAGGAGCGGTTCCTCGACCCGGCGGTGATGCGGCACACCATGGTCGACGGCGCGGTGCGCAGGATCGGCGGCGCGCTGGACATCGACCAGATAGCTCCCGAACTGGTGAACATCCTCGTCCCGCACTTCTGTAACGCCGGCGAGCTCGTCGTACTGGAAAGCCTGGTCGGGGACGACGAATGGCCGGCCGAGACGACGAACGCGAGCAGCATGGTCCGCCGCCTCGCGGTCGCGCACGACGAGGACTACGCGAGCTGGAACGCTGCGTTCCCGACCGGGGAGTTGCTGCGCGGTTACCCGCCGGGGACTCCGTACAGCCGCTGCCTGGACTCGCACCGGCCGATATGCGAGGTCGTGGGCAGCGACAACGCGCAGAAGATGGCGGCCGCCTGGATCCGGCCCGCTGTCGCCAACCTGTTCCCCGGCGTGTCGCTGCTGCTGCTCCCGCTGATCGCCAGGGACGTCATGCTCGGGCTCTTCGTCTGCGTCCGGCGCGTCGGCTTCCGCAGGTTCGACGCGTACGACGTGGAGATCGGCATGGAGTTCGCCTCCCGTGCCGCGATGTTCATGGACAACGCGCAGCGTTACAGCAGGGAACGGGCAACCGCGCTGACTCTGCAGCGCAGCATGCTGCCGACGGGGCTACGCGCGCCGTCATCGGTCGAGGTCAGGCACCGGTATCTGCCGGGCAGCAAGCTCATCGAGGTAGGCGGTGACTGGTACGAGTCGATCGCGCTGCCCGGCGGACGGGTCGGCCTGGTGGTCGGCGACGTCGCAGGGCACGGCGTCCGGGCCGCGGTGACGATGGGCAGGCTGCGAACCGCAATTCACACCCTCGCCATGCTTGAACTGCCGCCGGCCGAGACACTGCAGCAGCTCAACGAGCTCATGCACGAGATCGGCACCCGCGAGCCGCACTTCGCGACCTGCGTGTACGCCGTGTACGACGCGGTGGCCGGCACCTGTGAGCTTGCCTCAGCCGGTCACCTGCCACCGCTGCTCGTCCGGCCCGACGGCAGCAACGAGCTGCTTGACGTGTCGCCAGCGCCGCCGCTCGGCGTCGGCACCGGGCCGATCCAGACCCGGCTGATAGACATCGAGGACGACAGCATCCTCGTGCTCTACACCGACGGCCTGGTGGAGAAGCGGCAGCGGGACATCGACGAGGGGCTGAACCGGCTGCGCGAGATCTTCGGGCCGGCGTCGGTCCGGCAGCCCGTCGAGGACCTGTGCCGCGCGACCCTGGCAGGGGTCTACTCCGATGAGCACCGCGACGACATCGCCATCCTGGTCGCCCGGCTGCGCCGGATCCCGAGGGACAAGTACGTCAGCTGGACTCTGCCAGCCGAGCTGACATCCGCGCGCAAGGCCAGGTCTCTGATCCGCCGTCCGCTCCGCAAGTGGGGCCTAGCCGAGCTGATACCACTGGCCGAGCTGCTGGTGTCCGAGCTGGTCACCAACGCGGTCCGGTACGCGCAGGGCAAGATAGGGCTCCGCCTCGTGCTCGAGGGCGGGCTGGTCTGCGAGGTCACCGACGACTCGGCGGCGCTTCCCCGGCTGCGGCACGCTGACGACTCCGACGAACGGGGTCGCGGCCTGCAGGTCGTCAGCCAGCTCGCGCAGCGCTGGGGCGCCCGCCGGGCGCTCTCCGGCAAGGTCGTCTGGTGCGAGCTGCCACTGCCGCCGGCGCCCTGACCGGAAGACCAAGATGCGGAAGGGCCGGCAGGTAGCCCGCTGCCGGCCCTTCCGCGACGGCTCGCCCCGAGTAAGCCGTCTGCACCCAATGGTCACACTGCGGACGTCGGCGCCTGCCTGCTGTCCTGCTTGATGGAGAGCTTGCCGTTCTTCATGATGCCGAGTCGCTGCGCCCGGCGGGCGACCGTGCTGTCGTGGGTGACCAGCACCAGTGTCAGGTGGTGGTCACGCCAGAGCCGCTCGAGCAGTCCGATGATCTCGTCCCTGGTGCCCTCGTCCAGGTTTCCGGTCGGCTCGTCGGCGAGCAGCACCTTCGGCTCCTTGACCAGCGCCCGTGCGATCGCCACGCGCTGCTGCTGACCGCCAGACAGTTCGGACGGGAGGTGCCGTGCCCGGTCCGCGAGCCCGACGTCGGCAAGAGCCTGGGCGGCTCGAGTCCGCCGCTGCTCCGCCGTCACGTGCAACGGGACCAGCGCGGCCTCCACGTTCTCCTGAGCGCTCAGCGTGGGCACCAGGTTGAACGTCTGGAAGATGAACCCGATGGACTCGGCGCGGACCTTGGTCACCTCGGCCTCGCGCAGCTTAGCCAGGTCCTTGCCGCCGGGGTCGCCGAACTCGATGATCCCGGAGGTCGGCCGGTCAAGGCCGCCGAGCATCTGCAGCAGCGTGGTCTTGCCGTGACCGGTCGGGCCCTGGATGGCCAGCCACTCCCCGTCGCCGATCCTCAGGTCGACGCCGCGCAGCGCCTGCACGGTGCCGCGGCCCTTCTGGTAGTCCTTCTTCACGTCGGTCAGCTTGTACATGGAGTCTCTTCCTCGAACGCCGCAGTATCCGGTCGGTTAGCTCGTGCTGGCTCGTTCATTCGACCCTCGACAGGGCCGCGGCCGGGCGCAGCCGCGCCGCCCGCCACCCGCCGAAACCGCCAGCGATGAGGCCGCCGGCCACCGCGAGGACCACAGCCAGGATGATGGCGCCGCCCGTAACCGAGGCGATGAGCGGAACGTGCACCGTCACGGCCGAGGTCGGCGTCACCCGGTGGAAGCCGCCGCCGGGGAACCCGCCGCCGCTGCCACCGCCAAAGCCGCCGCTGCCACCGCCGGGGAACCCGCCGCCGGTGAACGACCTCGCCCCGCCTGGCGTGGCACTGCCCGTCGTCGTGCTGGGGCTCGCCGTCAGCGCAGGCGCGAAGTGGCTGACCAGGGACGAGCCGAGGAAGCCGAGGCCTACGCCGACGATGCCGCCGATGATGCCGATGACCAGGGCCTCGCCCACGACCTGGCCGACGACCCGGCGGCTGGTCCAGCCGAGCGCCTTCAGGGTGCCGAACTCACGGACCCGGCGCGACACCGCGGCACCGGTCAGCAGCGCGGCCAGCAGGAACGCCGCGATGAGCACGATGATCGCCAGCCACTTGCCCAGGTTGTTGACCAGGCTGGAAGCACTGCTCACCGAACCGGTCAGGTCCTTGCCCTCGGTGCTCTGGTTGTTCACCGTGGAGCCGGGGAGAGTCGTGGAGATGGCCTTGGACACGCTGGTCACGGCGCTGGTGTTGTCCGCCGCCACGTAGATCGTGTTGACGTACCCCTTGAGGCTCTTGCCAGCGGAGGTACCGAGGTCCTGTGCGCGCTCCAGCGGAATGTAGACGTCCGTCGAAGTGCTCGCGGCCGAGTTAGCGCTGACGATGCCGATGACCTTGAAGTTGGTCTTCGCCAGCGTCACCGTGGAGCCGACCTTCAGCTTGTTGCTGCTGGCGTAGTTGGCCGAGACGACCGCGACATCGGAGTTAGAGTCCGAGGGCGACAGCGTGCTGCCGGTGGTGAGCTTCAGCGTGCTGAGCGGGCCCAGGGCGGCACCATTGCCTGTCACGTCCACGCCTTGCACGCTGATCGGGGTCGGGAAGTTACCGCTGCCGAAGCCGCCACCGCCACCGCCACCGAACCCGCCGGAGCTGGTCGAACTGGGGATCGTGAAGGTGAGCTTGGTGTCGCTCAGGCTCAGCCCGCCGGCCGCGGCCGCGACGTTGCTGAGCTTGGACACCGAGGTCACGTCGCTGTCCGGCAGGGTGCCGAGCCCGGTGCTGCTCAGGGTGTCCACGTCCACCTTGGTGCCTGCCTTCGGCCGGCTGCCGCTGCTGCTGCCGCCCAGCCCGAAGTGGAAACCGCCGCCGGTAAAGCCGCTGCCGAGCTTCGGCGTCTTGGTGACCGTGATGTCTGTGTCCTGGCCGTACAGCGCGTGCAGCACGTCGCCTTGGGCGTTCTTGACACCGCTGGACAGCGCGGTCACAGTGATCACGAGCCCGATGCCGAGCGCGAGCCCTATAGCGATGATGCTGGCCTGGCGCGCACGCCGACGCAGCTCACGCCGCAGGTAAGTAATGAACATCCGATCTCCTCGAACGATATTGGACGCGGGCACGAGTAGACCGCGCTTCAGTCCTGTCGTCACTGGGCGGCAGGCGTGCCCGCGCAGTAAGTAATCGTGGAGCGGGTTCCTGAACGGACGCTGAAGGCGCTCTGCGAAGTCGCAGCAAGGCCGCGGCTCAGCTCAGCACGCTCAGCGACCTTGGA
>JASHTT010000593.1 GCA_030040415.1 Streptosporangiaceae bacterium
AGAAGCCCCGGGGCACCCGCCCCGGGGCTTTTGTGAGCAGTTGTCAGCGCGCCGGGACGTACTCCGGCGTCGTCGTCAGTCCAGCGCGCAGCATGACCGGCACGCTAGCAGGCGGCCATGCTGGCCGCATCTTGTTAACCGTCGCCGGCACCATCCGGCGCCGCGGCCGGTCCTGGCGGTGCGGCCACGCCGACGCCTTCGGCGGCCACCGCGGCCGGCGGTTGCTGCTCGCCTGGCCGGCTGACCGCAGTCTGCTCGGGCCAGGTCCGGCGCTGGACCCAGACGAACCAGCTGATGCCGACGAGCGTCATCACGATGGCGACCCAGAAGTTCAGCCGCATGCCGAGGAAGTACTCAGACGAGTCGATCCTGATCGTTTCCTCAAAGATCCGGTAACCGGAATAGCCAGCCACGTACAGGGCGAACAGGCCCCACGGGTTGATCCGCCGGTGGTGGCCGATCCAGACAAGGACTGCCGCCCAGAGCAGATCGAAGATCAGCTCGTACAGGAACGACGGCTGGAACGTGCTGTAGGAGGCATAAGCGGCCGGACGATGCGCCAGCGAGATCTCCAGCGCCCAGGGCAGCGTGGATGGCTTGCCGAACAGCTCCTGGTTGAAATAGTTGCCGATGCGCCCGATCGCCTGGGCCACGAGCAGGGCAGGCGCCACCGCGTTCGCGAACAGGCCAGCGCTGACACCAGCCCGCCGGAGCCGCCAGATGCCGGCCAGGGCGCCCAGCGCAATGCCGCCCCAGATCCCGAGGCCGCCGGACCACACGGCGAAGACCCCCCACCAGTGGTGCGGGATGTCGTCCGGGGTGGTGATATCGAAGTAGATCCGGCCGCCGATGATGCCCGCGGGCACCGCCCACAGCGCCACCGTCCACACCATGTCGGGGTCGCCGCCGACGGCACGCCAGCGCCGAACGGTGATCGCAATCGCCAGCGCGATGCCGACGATGTACATGAGCCCGTAGAAGTGGATGAACAGGGCCCCGAGGTGAAAGCCGTTAATCGACGGGCTGGGTAGGAAGCTGAGCGGCAGCCCGTGCGCGCGCGTTGGCATGCACGAAAGACTATGCCGGGAACGCCCATGGTGGGGAACGCCCCTGGTCCGGGGGCCGAGGCCGCCGCCAGCGACCGGAGCGACCTCTGGTTAGCATGTCGGGTGACCTTGCGCAGCGAGCAGCTCAGCCGGGAGCTGCATGAGTACCTGGTCCAGCACAGCTCGGCACCCGATGCGGTGCTCACGGAGCTGGCAGCGGAGACCGCCGCGACCTACCCGCGGCATGCCCAGATGCAGATCGGCCCTGAACAGGGCACGTTCATCACGATGCTGACGCGGCTAATCGGCGCGCGCCGGGCCGTGGAGATAGGCACCTTCACTGGCTACTCGGCCATCTGCATCGCCCGCGGCCTGGCCGAAGACGGCCTGCTCACCTGCTGCGACGTAAGCGACGAGTGGACCTCGATGGCCCGCAGGTACTGGCAGGCCGCGGGCCTCGCAGACCGCATTCAGCTCCGGCTCGGCCCGGCCGAGCAGACGGTGCGGAGCCTGCCGGAATCGCCGGAGTTCGACCTCGCGTTCATCGATGCTGATAAGACCGGCTACGTGGGCTATTGGGACCAGATGGTGCCCAGGATCCGCGCGGGCGGCATCATCCTGGTCGACAACACCCTCTCGCACGGCCACGTCATCGAGGCGGCCAGTCGGGACGCGGGCGTGCAGGGCATCAGGGCGTTCAACGACCACGCGGTCGCCGATCAGCGGGTCGAGCTGGTCCTGCTGCCGATCGGCGACGGCCTGACCCTGGCCCGCAAGCGCTAGCACGCACTACTACGACGCGAGAGGTCCCCGGCGGGCCGCCGGGGACCTCTGCTTTGCGACCTACCTGGTGGGCTAGCGACCGCGCCCCGACTTGCCCTGACTGCCGCCAGGGCCGCCAGGACCACCGGCGAAAGCCTGGTCCGGCTCGATCTCGATCCGCTCACGGCGGATCTCGCCGCGGATAGTCGCGTCCTCTTCCACCCGCTTGCTGATCAGCCTGACCCGCTCGACCGGTACCGCCTCCTTCTGGTAGACGGCACGCTCCTCGTGGAGCACCAGCTCTTGGACGCTCTCCCCCATGTCGCCCCCGCCGACACCCTCGTCAGCACGGATGGGCACGCGCTCGACGTCGTATTCCTCGTGGAATACGTGTACCGCCTGCTCGACGGGCTGGACGTCGACGTACTTGTGCAGCCGGATCCGTCCGGTCTCGACGGTCTGCGTGCCGACCTGGATCCGCTCCTCCTGCCGGATGAGCCAGTCGCCCTGCGCCATAGTGCCCGCCTGCGGCGCGGTGCCTTGCTGCGCCATGGGCTGCTGCTGACCGAGCGTGCCCTGCTGGCCGAAATTGCCCTGCTGTGCCAGCGTGTCGTCCTCGCCCTGACCGCGCCCCTGCGCGGGTATGGCAAGGCCGTAGTAGCGGCTCAGTTCCTCCGCTTGCGATGCGGACATGTGCTGCCCGGCGTCGATTTCGGGCCCGCTCATGATCTTCTGGCTGTCGAACGGGACGGTCAGGCCGTCGGCAGTAACACGGCTGCTGCCGAGCGGGACGAACCGGCCCGTCTTGCCGGCCCGGACCCGGGCCCACGCGGGCGTGCCGTCCACATCGTCCCTGAACACCTGCTCGACGGTGCCCACCACCTTCCCATCGGCGCCTGTTACTCGCGCGCCGAGAAGATCTTCGGCCTGCGTGGTCATGGTGACATCTCCCCCCGAGTCGCTATCACCGGACTGGAGCGCGCACCGCCCGCCGCAGCCCCCAGCAGCCGCCGATGCCCGCGTACCAACAGTAATCTACCCACTACTATCTGTTCCAACTTTCTTGCCCGGCCCCGTACCGGGGCACGCGACGAAGGCCCGGACGTCACCCGGGGACAGCCGCGAGCGACAAGCTTGACCGTGCGTCTGCCGCCGTCTGGCCCGGTCGCTACCATTTCCGGCTATGACGGCATTGTTTAGCCGGATCATTCCGATCTTGTTTGTGGCCGACCTGCAGGCCGAGCGCGACTTCTACGTCAGCCTCGGCTTCCAGGTCACCTACGACGGGCCCGAGTACCCGTACTT
>JASHTT010000594.1 GCA_030040415.1 Streptosporangiaceae bacterium
GCCACGGTGCTGGCCAGGTCCGGGGGCTGGGCACGACCTGGTGGCTGCAGGCCGGAAGCCGCCACCCGGTCATGAGTCATGATCTCTATTTCCGCACGGTTCGTAATTCGATGCAAACAATGACATGAGCGTCACCTGATGCTGACGTCAGCCTTCTCTGGTAATTGGCGTCGTGCGCTTCGTCCTGCTAACCTGCAGCGGCGCGTCCTCGGCAGTGACGTATGTCACACCGAGCGGACGACTTCCCGGTGACGAGGGAGTCCAACTGGCCGCGGTGCAGCGCGCAGGCTAGTCTTTCCGGGCATGAGCCAGGAAGCAAGCCTAGGCTCGGCGGGTAAATCAGCGGCCAATACGGCGAGCCAGCATGCCGAGCGACTGCCTGACGGCACCGCGGGCGGCCAGCAGCCGAGCCGCGCGGGCGCCGGCGTACGGCACCGGCGGCCGTCGCTGGGCGGCGGCCTCCCCGCTCAGCAGCGTGAACTCGGCGCACAGGGACGGCAGACCGTCCGCAGGCTCCTCGAGGCCGGCCTCGCCGAATTCGACGAGAACGGGTTCCAGGCAGCCAGGGTCGAGGATATTGTCCGTCGCGCCAAGACCTCGCATGGCACCTTCTATCTGTATTTCGCTAACAAGGACGACCTTTTCCGGACACTGCTGCGCGATGCGCTGCATGACATGGCGATCATCACCGACGACTTTCCGGTGGTGACCAGCAATGAGGCGGGCCGGGCCGCACTGCGCCGGTGGGTCCGCGCCTTCACCGAGACCTACGCGGTGCACGGCCCGGTGATCCGGATTCTGAGCCAGGCGGAGATCGTCGGCGAGAAGGTTTATGCCGATGGCTTGCAATTGCTCTTCCGGATTTCCGAGGCTATTGCGCAGGGAATGACGGCAGCGTCGGATCCGAACGCCAGCCAGAGCGCGCCGAGTTCCGGCGGGCACGCCGAGTTGACAGCTCTGGCCTGCCTGATGATGCTCGAACGGGTCAATTACCTGGCCAGCGCGGAGGTCCGGCTCCCGATGGACGAGATGAACGACCGGATAGCGGACATCATCTACGCAGCGTTCCGATCGTCCTGACGGACCGTATCCCAGGGGCTAACGCGGTCATTGGCGTCCGGTCCTGCCGGGTCTATGGTTGGTCTAGGTGAGCCGGGAAGCCTGGTCGGCGCGACATATAACCGCGCACCCTAGGAACGCACCATGACCTTCCACGACGCGTCCGCCGACACCACACTGTCCGCCAGTCAGTCAGCCGAGGCTGTCGCACCGTCGGCGGCCAAGCACCGCCCGCCCGCCCCGCCCAGCTTCGCGTGGCGGCGCGGCGCCTTCCTGCTCGCCGGGGCTGCCCAGCTGATCACGATATCCGCGCTGGTCAGCGCTGACCCGCTAGCGGCGACCTGGGCGTCCTTGCTGCTCGCGATCGCGCCCGTGCTGCTGATCGCGGTGGCCGCATTCGCCCCCGCGCCGACGGCGCGGCTGGCCTGCGCAGCGGGGCTCGTCGCGCTCCTAGTCGGCATCGTCGGCGCGGCGACGCACACCGGGCTGTTCTTCGTGCCCGCGTTCATCGTGCTCGCCATCGGCACCGTAACGCTGTGGCGGGAGCGACAGGGCTAGCCGTCAGTTGCGCCGCGATCCGTGACTACGCTGCGGCCCGTGATCACGCCGGTTCTGGGCCTGGCCGGCACCTCGCTCGGCACGGCCGAGCTTCAGCGCGAGTGTGGGGCAAGCCCGCACCGCACGCCGGGCGTGCACCGCCAGCGCAGGAGGGACGTCATCGGCGAGGATCGGGTAGCCCCACTCGTCTAGCTGGACCAGTTCGGGTGCCAGGTCGGCGCACAGCCCGTGGCCAGTGCAGGCGATCGGGTCGACCCGGAGCCTTAGGTTCATCGCCATCCTCCAGGGGGAGCTGGCAGTCTGGCGCTGCGCAGTTGCGGGCCCGCAGCCCGGCAAGGCTGTCGGCGAGCGTGCCCGGCAACGTCCGCGGCGAAGGCCGACAGGGCGGACGCGGCCATCCGGACAGCTCCGTCGGGATGCCTGCACGCGCCGCGACCGGCTATCTGCCCGAGCCGCCGCTCCAGCCGGTCCAGCGGATCACCCTCGGGCCGGCCGGCCGCGAGCTGGGCGAGGTCGTCGGCCACGGCCGGCAATCCGAAGATGCACGGACCGCACTGCTGCGCTCCCTGGTCGGCGAGGAACCGCAGCACTCGTGCGGCCTCGACGAGGCCACAGCTATCCGGCGGGAGCAGGTGGATGATGCCCGCTCCCGGCGAGGCCGCGGCGGGTTTCAGCCCTTCGGCACTGAACGGCAGTTGCGCCAGAACGCCGATTTGGTGCCAGGTGCCGAAGTAGCCGCCGACGAGCACACCCGAACTGCCAGGGTCTGGCTGCGCCAGGGCGAGGATGTCGGCGAACCGTGTGCCGACCTCGACCTCGTAGACACCTGGCAGGCCGGCCGCACCGGACACGGTGACCAGCATCGTGCCCGCCCCGCCGGCCAGACCGGCCGAGCGGAACCACTCCGGGCCGCGCCTGGCTATCAGCGCGACGTGGGCCAGCGTCTCCACGTTGTCGATCAGCGTGGGGTGCTTGCGCACGCCCCGCTCGAACGGCCGTGGTGGCGTCGCGGTGGGCTTGGCCTCACCGCCGTTGAGCCAGTGCACCAGCGCTGTCTCTTCGCTCGAGACATAGTTGTGCGGGAGCTCGTGCACCAGGATCGGCACGCCGTCCAGGCCCGCCCGTTCCCGTTCGGCCAGCGCGGCGAGCACTCCGGTGGTGAGTCCAGACCTGTTGCGGGCCAGGCACAGGTGTGCCACCTGCGCCCCGGTAGCCCGCGCCGCGAGGTTGATGCCGTCCAGCACCAAGTGCGGTGCCCTGGACAGCAGCGCCTGGTCCTTCTGGCTGGCCGGCTCGCTTTCCATCCCGTTTGCCACAACGACCGCGGGACCCCTGGCGCTGGCGACCGTCTGCATCTTCCGGCCGGTCGGGAAGCCCGCGCCGCCGCGTCCGGTCAGCCCGGCCGCTAGTACGAGGTCTGCCAGCGTCTCGCCGCGCCGCCGGCCGTGCAGCCCACCGAGGTGAGCCGGCAGCGGACCGTAGAGCTCCGTATGCTCGGCAAGACTGGCGGGCCCGTCTGCTGCGTGCCAGCCGGCGGTGAGCCGGGCGGACGCCCCGCTGGCGCGGACCGGTGTCGTATCCGCGGACAGCGCGGTCATGCCGCAGCCCACTGGAGGCCCGGGCCGGGCGCGTTGGCCGCCGCGGCCTGGACCCGCACGGCAGCTGCCGGGCTGGCAGCGGCTGGCGTCCCGGCCCGCCGCGACCAGTCATGCTGCAGTGGCCCGACGGCCACGAATGCGATCGTGGCCAGCACCACAGCCGCCGTCGCGACCTTCCCGATCCGGCGCCCGATGCCAGGCCTGGCCAGCCGCAGCCGCCACCAAACGGCTCCCGCCACGATGAGTACGCACCCGGCGTCAAGGGCAAGCACCAAGGTCAGGCGGCTGTCGGTGCCGGTGCCGAGACCGTGCCACAGCGCTATCGGCCAGCAGGCGTAGCCGAGCCAGTGCACGCCACGCCAGAGCCGGTAGGGCAGCCACGGCCGCAGCAGGCTGGTGAGCACCAGCGCAAGCAGCATGTCAAAGGCGATCGTGCCGAGGCTCAGCCAGAACGGCCGGTACGGCGAGATGAACGGGATCACCGCGGAGGCGAAGCCGATCGGCGCGTACGGGTCGAGGACGCTGGTCAGGATGTGCACGACCACGACGCCGACTGCCAGCAGGGACACGTTCCGGTGCAGTCCCGCGCTGACCATCCTCGGCAGCCTCGCCGCGGAGTACCGGGCGGTGTTGGCCACGCCGAGCACGACGTTGAGGGTGAGCAGCAGCAAGGCCACCACGCCGGTCGCCCGGGTCGCATACCACAACGGGCTAGGGCCCGCCGCCGCCGCGAGCGCGTGCACCGTAACGGTCGTCGCGGGCATTGCGGCCAACAAGGACATGCGTCACGAACCCCCCGACTGGACCACCGCCGGTGCCTGCGCCGGCGCCGGCTTGCTGGCCGGCGCGGACAGCCCCTGGTCTGCCGCCTTCTTCGGCGTCGATGCCGAACGCGCCGGAGCGGGCGCAGCACTGGAGTGTGATCGCGGCGTAGCAGAGGCCGACGCAGCGCGCCCGGACTTTACCGCCGAGCTACTTGACGAAGCCGTGCCCGTGACCGTGCTGTCCGAAACCGAGTGACCCGGCAGGGCGTGCGCGAAGGCGGTCCCAAGCCCGAGCGTGGCAACGGCAGCGCCACCAGTGATCCACAGCGACAGCTTCCTGACCCTGGCCAGCCGCTCGTCTCGACGCGCTGCTGCCCCGGCGATCCGGGGGTCGGCTCCGTGGCTGGTACTGCGGACGTGCTCTCGCATGCGGAAATCTCCTCCTGCCTGGCTCGGGTGCTGCCGATGCGGCTAACCAACCTCATCAATGGTTCCCGACAGCCAGCGTGAGACCGGTTCAGGAAATCTTCAGAACCGGTTAAATCAGCGGCAGAAGGCCGTGGCGTCCGTCACAGCCCGCCGGTTTACGTGCGCCCCGCTGGTCCGGGGGCGCGGCCGAGGCCGATCGACGGGCCCCGCCACAGGCCGTGATCCCTGTCGTGATCACGATCCCGGCGAGCAAGCGGCAGGTCGACGGTGGCTGTCAGGCCGCCGCCCGAAGTGTCCGACAGCGTGGCAGAGCCGCCGGCCGCTAGCACGAGCCGGTCGACGATCGCGAGCCCGAGTCCGGTGCCGCCGCTGGCTCCTGTCTCGAACCGCCGGAAGGCGTGCTTACGCTGCTGTTCGGTCATTCCCGGGCCGTCATCGGCCACGGTGATTCTTGCCTTGTCAGCTACCGCCGCAGCCTCGATCCTGACCGTCCCTCCCGGCGCCAGCACGTCGAGCGCGTTCGCTATCAGGTTGTCCAGCACCTGCTCGAGCTGACCCTCGCCCATCCTGGCTGCAACCGGCTGCACGTCCGCGGTCAGGCGGACGCCGCGCTCCTCGGCCGCGGGCCGCCACGCGGCGAGCCGGTTCACGACCACGTCGTCCACTGCGAAGGTGACCGGCACCGCCGTCACGTTCTCTGCCCGCGCCACTGCCAGCAGCCCGTTCACTAGCCTCGATAGCCGGGCTATCTCCTCCTGGGCGCCCGCAAGCTCTGCGGCCATCTCCTCGTCGGAGTCCTGCGCGAGCACGTCGAGCCGCAGCCTGAGCGCGGCCAGCGGCGTCCTGAGCTGGTGCGAGACATCGGCCATGGTCGCCCGGTGGCCCACCACGAGCGCCTGCAGCCGCGCCGCCATGTGGTTGAAGTTCTCCGCGAGGCTGCGCACCTCCGCTGGCCCGTGGCGGTCCTGCGACCTGGCGGCCAGATCTCCGTCACCAAGAGCCTGAGCTGCCCGTTCCAGCTCTCGAAGGGGCCCGGATACCCAGCGGGCCAGGGCGGTCGCAACCAGGGCGGCGGCAACCAGGCCTGCCGCCGCGACAACCGCTATCAGCGTCCACAGCAGGTTCACCCTGCGATCGACCTGGGCAGTGGGCCTGGCGAGGACCACGGCGCCCACGACTCCACGGCCGTCGTCGCTGCGAACCGGCTCGACGACGCCGATCCAGCCGCCGGGCGGGTGGTAGACCACTGCACCGCGGTGACCGGCCGCAGTCGCGGCGGCCACGGGTGCCGGGCCAGCCGGCGCGTCTGGGGTCCCGGCTACCCTGCGGCCCGCGGCGTCGACGACGCTGACCCGGTAGCCCTGCCTTCGCAGCGCCGCGATGGCAGCACCGAGCGCGGGACTGATGACACCGTCGTCGAGTCGTTCCTCCGCGATGTTGGCGATCGTGGCCGC
This sequence comes from Streptosporangiaceae bacterium, assembly GCA_030040415.1. Taxonomy (GTDB): domain Bacteria; phylum Actinomycetota; class Actinomycetes; order Streptosporangiales; family Streptosporangiaceae; genus JAJYUU01. The sequence goes on from JASHTT010000594.1 coordinate 5,863, forward strand.
GGACCCGACGGTCTCGTCCTGGAAGGCGCGCCGGTCCTGCCCGGCGGCGACCAGGCCGAGCGGCACCGCGACGAAGCCCACGACCGCGGCGATGAGGGCCATGACCGACAGGACGATCCGCCGGGCCATTAGGCCTCGCCGAGCCGGAATCCCCGGCCGTAGACCGTCTCGATCAGCCCGGGCACGCCGAGCTTGCGGCGCAGCGACGCGACGTGCACATCCAGCACCTTGGTTGGCCCGTACCAGTGCGCGTCCCACGCGCTCTCCAGGATTTCCTGCCTGGTGACCACCCGGCCCGGGTCGGCAGTCAGGCACTCCAGGATGTCGAACTCCTTGGGCGTCAGGGAGATCTCCCGGCCGTCGACGGTGACCCGGTGGGTGCGGGTGTCCACCTCGAGCGGCCCGTGCCTGACAACGTCACCGCCAGGGCGCACCCGCCGCAGCACCGCCCGGATCCTCGCCTGGAGCTCGGCCAGGCCGAACGGCTTGACCAGATAGTCGTCGGCACCGGCATCCAGAGCCATAACCCGGTCCGGTTCCTCGCCGTGCGCGGTCACCACGATGATGGCCGCGTCGGTGCGGCCCCGCAGCCTGCGGCAGACCTGCACGCCATCCATGTCAGGCAACTCAAGGTCGAGTAGCACCACGTCGGCATCGGCGCCCGCGCCGCCGAGCGCCTCACCGCCGGTCATGACGTGATCGACCTGGTAGCCGCCCCGCCGCAGGCCGCGCAGCAGCTGCGCGGCGATGCCAGCGTCGTCTTCCACGATGAGCACGCTAGCGGCGGGTTCCTCGGGCACCGTGGTGGCCCGGCTACCCTGCGCTCTCATGCCACTACCGTAGGCGACCGCCCTTCCAGATGAGGTCGGTGGTCAGTTCAGCGGTATTCCGCGCGCCAGCGAGCATCATCGCGTGCACCAGCTCATCGGTGAGCGTGGTCAGCAGGCTCGTCACTCCCTCGCTGCCGCCCTGCCCTGACTCGCCGCCGGCCGCGAGCGCCCACAGCACTGGGCGGCCGAGGAAGACAGCGCGCGCGCCCAGCGCCAGCGCGGCGAGCACGTGCTCGGCCCGCCGGATGCCGCCGTCCACGTAGACCTCGGCCCCGGTCCCCTCGACCGCCGCCACGATCTCTGGCAGCGCATCGGCCGTCGCCACCGCCATGTCGAGCTGGCGCCCGCCGTGGTTGGACACCTGCACGGCGGCGGCGCCCGCAGCGACGAAGTCGCGGGCATCGTCCGCGCGCAGCACGCCCTTCACCACAACTGGCAGCCCGGTCGCGTCTGTCAGCGTGCCGATGTCGTCCGGCGTCAGGTCGTCAGCCTGCTCGTAAGCCCGCTGAGGCAGGCTGGCCCAGTCCAGGTTGACCAGGAAATAGTCGTCCGGCGTCGCCTCGTAGATGGTCTTCCCGGCGTTGTACTTGCGCCCGGTGACCGGGGTGTCCACGGTCAGCACGACTGCCGAAGCGCCAGCCTGCTGCGCTGCCTGCAGCAGCGCCGTAGCCAGGCCGCGGTCGCGCATCACGTAGAGCTGCAGCCACCACGGTGAGCCAGTGGCGCCGATGTCGGCGAACCTCGACCCGGAGTTCGTGGACACCGTCATGAGCGACCCGCAGGCCGCCGTCGCCCGGGCGGTCGCGACCTCGCCCTCTGGGTGCGCGGCTCGCTGCATCGCGGTGGGGGCGACCAGGATCGGCGTGGCTAGCTCCCGGCCGAGTACGGTGACCGCCGTTGATACGGTGCTGACGTCGCGCAGCATGCGCGGCCGGAACCTGATCGCGTCCCAGGCGGCGACCGCCTCGGCCATGCTGACGCCGGGGCCCGCACCCTGGTTGAAGAACTCGCTGACCGGTCCTGGCAGTCGCTCGGTCGCCAGCCGGGCCGTCTCGTTAATGCGCATAGCTGGATCCTCCTGGCGTTCCGGACAAGGCGCAAGCGTGATCCCCGGCCGCGCGATCAAGTCCAGGGTTGACCCGGCCGGACCTCACCTGGCAGCGCCGGGCTAGGCCAGCCGGCGGTCGGCCGCCCACTTCGTGAGCTGGTGCCGGGTAGAGAGCTGAAGCTTCCGCAGCACCGACGACACGTGGCTCTCCACCGTCTTCACCGAAATGAAAAGCTCGCGCGCGACTTCGCGGTAGGTGTAGCCGCGGGCGATCAGCCGGAGCACCTCCCGCTCCCGGACGGTGAGCTGATCTAGCTCGGCGTCGAACGATGGCGTCCCGATCCCGGCACCGGGCATGGCGGCGAACGCATCCAGGACGAACCCGGCCAGACGTGGTGAGAACACAGCGTCGCCCGCCGCCACCCGCGTCACCGCGTCGACCAGGTCGGCGGCCGAGATCGTCTTCGTCACGTAGCCGCGCGCGCCCGCCCTGATCACGGCTATGACGTCCTCGGGCGCGTCTGACGCAGACAACGCGAGGAACCGCACCTCCGGTTGCTGGGTCTTGACCGCGGTCACCACGTCCTGGCCGCCGCCACCGGGCAGGTGCACGTCGAGCAGCACGACGTCGGGCGCGGTCCGCGCGATCCCGCTGATCGCCGTCGTCACGTCGTCGGCCTCGCCGACGATCTCCAGCTCGGTGGCCAGTTCCGACCTGACGCCGGCCCGGAACATGGCGTGGTCATCGACGAGGAAAACGCTGGGCTTGGCCGCGGCCGGTGGCTGTGCGCTCACGAGGACCGCCCATCGACCCGGTCCGCGGACTTCCGCGGCATGCGCAGCGTCACCTCGGTGCCCTCCCCGGGAGCGCTGCGGACAGACGCCGAGCCGCCCCTGCGGGTCATCCTCGTGTGGATGGACTCCGCCAGGCCCTTGCGATCGGCCGGCACCCCGGCTGGGTCGAAGCCCTTGCCGCGATCCCGCACGTACAGCGCCACCTCGCCCGGGTCGACCTCTGCGAACAGCGACACGACGGCGGCGCCGGACCACTTCGCGGCGTTGACCGTGGCTTCCCGCGCGGCGGCGAGCAACGCGCGCAGGTCGTCGTCGAGTTCGCAGTCGCCGACGGTGACGGCCTCGATGGCCATGCCGTGCTGCGCCTCCACCTGCTGCTGGATCAGCCGGACCCCGGCCGCCAGCGTGCTGGCCTTGCCCTCGATCGATCCGGGCGGGACGCCGTCGAACAGCCAGCCCCGGAGCTCACGTTCCTGTGCCCGGGCGAGCTGTACTACCTGCTGCGGGTCCGCGGCCCTGCGCTGGATGAGCGCCAGGGTCTGCAGCACCGAGTCGTGCACCCGCGAGGCCACGTCGGCTCGCTCCTCAGCGCGGATCCGGGCCTGCCGCTCATCGACGAGGTCCCGGGCTAGCCGCATCCACCAGGGGCCGAGGGCGACCGCGATGCTGATCACGACGAGGACCAGCGCGCCCAGCGGCCGCAGCAGGTGGTAGCTGCGGTGCCCGGACAGCAGCAGCCAGGCTCCGCCAGCCAGCAGGATCCCAGCCAGCACCAGCCGCCGCACTGGGTGCGCCGCGTGCCCGGTCCGCTCGAACACCGGATCGCCCAGCTTGCGCAGCGTCTGCTGTTCGTCCGGCGGCGCGTTCCGCCAGACGAGCACCAGGCCAGCCGTGCAGATGATCAGCGGCAGGGCCAGCGCGGTCAGCCAGCCGATGTTCAGGAACGAGGCGATGATCAGGACCACGGCCAGCAGCGACGCCAGCCCGGCGGCCAGGCCGATGCCGCGCTTGTCGGAAAGCGCCTTGCTGCCGATGCTCGCGTCCGCGCCGGCCGCCGGAACCAGCAGCCAGGCAGCCATGTAGACCACCGCGCCGATGCCGTACAGCAGTGTCGCGACCACGATCGCTATCCGCACCACGGTGACGTCGAGGCCGGTCTTGGCCGCTAGGCCGCCCGCGACACCGCCGACCATGCTGCCTTCGGTCCTTCGGCGCAACGGCCCGGTTTGCTCCGGTACGGAGTTCCATCGGAGGGTGAGGTGGCGCAACCGGTCGGACAGCGGGCCCTGGCCGTCTTGCTGCCCTGGCGCGAGTCCGTCTTGCGACCGCTGCCCGTCACCCATGAAGCCATCCTGGCTCGCCGTCACCGTTTAAAGCTATCCGTTGATTCCCTGGTAGGCCTTCAGGGTCGGGTCAGGGTTGTTCCCGATGGTGCGCTCCGCCAACCTCCGGCACGCTGGCGGCATGACCACAACGCAAGCTCACCAGGAAGCCAACCACACCGCCCGGCAGCCCCTGTCCCGGCCTGCCGACGAAAGGATGCTGACCGGCGTCGCGTCCGGCATCGCCCGATACGTCGACGTCGAGCCGGTGCTCGCGCGGATTGCCTTCGTGCTGCTCACGCTCGTCGGCGGCATCGGCATACCGCTCTACCTTGCCTGCTGGCTGCTCATCCCGGCCGAAGGCAACACGACCTCTATTGCCGGCGAGTTCGCTGGCACCCTTCAGGACTGGCGGAACTGAGCGTGGCTGAAGGCACGCCGGCTTCGGATGGCCCCTTCCTGCCGTCGGCATCGGCCATCCGAACCGGCGGGTGGCCCGATCCCGCCCTCCGTGTCGGCGATGTCGAGCGGGCCGCGGTTGCCGACCAGCTTTCGAGGCATTTCAGCGACGGACGGCTCGATCAGGCGGAGTTCGAAGCCCGCATGGACAAGGCCCTCCGGGCCAAGACAGTTTCAGACCTTTCTGGCCTGCTGGACGACCTGCCAGGCTCCAGGCCCGTGCCGCTATCCGCGCTGTCCGGATCGCCGTTTGCCCCTCAGGCCGTACCGCAGCCGGGAGGCCGGCGTTACCAGCGCCGGCTGATGAACCTCGAACTCGAGCGTCAGCGCATACTGGTCCGTCGCGAGCGGCACGCACTGCGCCGCGAGCGGCGAAGGGCGAACCTGCACACGCTGGCCTGGGCCGTGATTGTCGGCGCGTCCGTGCTCGCGGTGTTCCTGGCCATCCGCGCCATCTCGCAGTGGATCGTCGCGTTCCTGGTGGTGGGAGTCATCGTCGCCCTGCTGATCCGCCGCGGAAAGTAGCGACCCGGCCGGGTCGTATTCGCCGGCTGCTACCCGCCGGCGCCCGCGCTCCAGGTCTTGCGTCAAGCCTTCGCAAGGGGAACGAGACTTCCGTCGCAACTCGCGCGACAAAGCGCGACCCGGGCCGGCCACTGACCCCAACCAAGGCCACGCCACCGGCGTCTACGAAGGTGTCGGCTTGACCGGCGCAAGCGCTCATGAGGTAGCGGGCCGAGGAGAGTGCCGTGACTCCAATCGCACGCAAGTTTCTGATCTGCGGCGTCGG
>JASHTT010000053.1 GCA_030040415.1 Streptosporangiaceae bacterium
ACGCTAGCCAATCCCAAGCGCGCCCTGCGCGTGCTGCCTGGTGCGCTCTACGAACTTGGCGTAGCTGTCACCGTCGCGCTGTCGGTAGCCCCGCAGTTGGTGGAGAGCGTCCAGCGAGTCCGCCGCGCACGGCGGCTGCGTGGCGCTGATCAAAGAGGCCTCCGGGCGCTGCGGGCCGTGGCCATACCGGTGCTGCACGACGCGCTTGACCGGTCGCTGCTGCTGGCGGCCGCGATGGACTCACGTGGGTACGGCCGCACCGGCACCGCGACACGCGCAAGCAGGAGGCTGACCGCATGCCTGTTGCTGGCCGGCATGGGGGGGCTCTGCCTGGGCGCGTACGGGCTCCTGGATGCCGGCATGCCGGCGGCCCTTGCGGCGGGCGGGTTCGCTGCTGGCGCGGCGGCGTGCGTCGCTGGCCTGTTCCTCGGCGGTCGCCGGGTCTCCCGGACTCACTACCGGCCAGATCCCTGGCTGTGGCCGGAATGGGTCGTCGCCGCCGCTGGCCTGGCCAGCGCCGTCGGATTGTGCCTGACCGTGGGCTACAACCCGGCTGCACTGAACCCGTCGCTGTACCCGCTGCACTGGCCGTCACTCCCGCTGGTACCCGCGGCCGCGATCCTGGCGGCCGGCCTCGCCGCACTGGTGGCGCCATCTCCGCCGGTCCCCGTCATGCGCAGCCAGCCGGTGCCCGAACCGCAGCCAGCCGTGCGCAGCTTTGCCGGAGCGCCCCAGTGATTCACTTCGACCGGGTCGGCGTCAGCTACGACGGGAGCACGAGCCCTGTGCTGCGGGACGTCACCCTCAGGGTCGCCGAAGGCGAGCTGTGCCTGGTTATCGGTCATACGGGCAGCGGCAAGTCAACGCTGCTCGGGGCGATCAACGGCCTCGTGCCGCACTTCACCGGGGGCACGCTGACCGGGCGCGTTGTCGTCGACGGCCGCGATACCGCCGAGTTCAAGCCGCGGGAGCTCGCCGACGTCGTCGGCGTTGTCGGACAGGACCCGCTGGCCGGCTTCGTCACCGACACCGTGGAGGAAGAGCTCGCCTACACGATGGAGCAGCTCGCCATCGCGCCCGCCGCCATGCGCGCCCGGCTGGAGGAGACGCTTGACCTCCTCGGCATCGCCGATCTGCGGCATCAGGCGTTGCGAACGCTGTCCGGCGGACAGCAACAACGTGTCGCGATCGGATCCGCGCTGACCGCGCATCCGCGGATACTCGTCCTGGACGAGCCGACCTCGGCGCTCGATCCCACCAGTGCCGAGGACGTGCTCGCTGCCATCACACGCTTGGTGCACGACCTTGGTGTGACCGTCGTTCTTGCTGAGCACCGGCTGGAACGAGTCGTTCCCTATGCAGATCGGGTCGTGTACGTGACCGGCAACGGGACAGTCGCGGAAGGCAAGCCGGGGGACATCCTGGCGCAAGCGGAGGTCAGGCCGCCCGTCGTGGAGCTTGGCAAGCTCGCGGGGTGGGCTCCGCTGCCGTTGTCCGTGCGCGACGCTCGCCGGCTTGCTCCGCCGCTGCGCCAGCGACTGCCGGCCACGCCGCCGGTGCCATGCCGGACCGCCAGCACCGATCTGACTGACCCGCCGGCCATGACGGCGCAGGGCGTTGTCGTCCGGTACGGTCAGCTCGTCGCGGTGCGGGCGGTCAGCCTGACACTGCGGGCCGGTGAGTGCACCGCTTTGATGGGACGCAACGGGTCGGGAAAGTCGTCGCTGTTGTGGGCGCTGCAAGGCACCGGCAGCCGGGCGGCTGGCACTGTCAGCGTCGGACCGGCGGAGGCGGATCCGGCGAAGCTGTCGCCTGCACGAGCCCGGCGCCTGGTAGGCCTCGTCCCGCAGACGCCGGCTGACCTGCTGTACCTTGACACAGTCGAGGCGGAGCTTGCCCAGGCCGACAAGGATGTTAGCGAGCACCCGGTGGCCGCCGGGCCGGCCAGCACGTCACCGGCACGCGGAATCCTGGACCGGATGGCACCCGGCATCCCTGGCGACGCGCATCCGCGGGACCTGTCCGCCGGTCAGCAACTCGCGCTCGTCCTGGCCATTCAGCTGACGGCGGCGCCTGCAGCCATCCTGCTCGATGAGCCGACGAGAGGACTCGACTACCGGGCCAAGGCAAGCCTGATCGGAGTCCTTGACCGGCTCGCTGCCCGGGGGCACGCCGTTGTCGTGGCGAGTCACGATGTCGAGTTCGTGACCCGAGCCTGCGACCGAGTCGTGGTAATGGCCGAAGGGGAGATTGTCAGTGACGGGCCGGCGTCCGCGGTGCTGACGGCGTCGCCGACATTCGCGCCGCAGGTCGCGAAGATTCTGGCGCCGCTGCCCTATCTCACCGAGGCTCAGGTCGCCGCAGGTCTAGACCGGGCAGCCGGGTCATGAGGAACCTGACGGGAGGCCGCGCCGCGGCCATTGCGGTGCGACCGCGGTCGGGCATCGCGATCGCGATGGCTTCGGCGCTCGGCCTGGTGGCATTCTTGTGGCCATTTGTTGTCGCTCCTGGGACGTTCACCTCCACTGAGACGCCGCCACTGATGTTCGGCGTCCTGCTCGTGCTGGTCATCGCGGTCGTCTTCGCCGAGATCGCCGACGGGGGCATCGACGCCAAGGCGCTCGCGATGCTCGGCGTGCTGTCTGCGATCAACGCGGCGCTGAGACCGCTTGATGCTGGCACGGCCGGCATCGAGATTGTGTTCTTCATCCTGGTGCTCGCCGGGCGGGTGTTCGGACCCGGCTTCGGGTTCGCCCTCGGCTGCACGTCGCTGTTCGCGTCAGCGCTGCTGACCGGGGGAGTCGGGCCGTGGATGCCGTATCAGATGTTCGGCTGCGCCTGGATCGGCATGCTCGCGGGCATGCTGCCGCCATGTCGGGG
>JASHTT010000595.1 GCA_030040415.1 Streptosporangiaceae bacterium
AGCACCAGTAAACGCACACCCATAGATGTGATCATGGTCGATACATGTGTTATATGTGTTTTGCGCCAGGTCTAGTGCCAGGGGCGGGCCACTCAGGTACCGGAACCCCTGCAGCTGCCGCTAGCCGTGTGAGTTGCGCGGCGTCTCCGGGTGCCGCGGCGTGCTGGTCGTTGTTGAAGTAGGCGAATACGTCGGCATCGGCCGGCCAGTTGTCAGCGATCCGGGACAGCCAGGTGCGCAGCGCCCGGTCGCCGTAATGCGGCCACGGCTGCGCCGCGCCTTCGTGCAGTCGCAGGTAGCCCCAGTTAGCTGTGCGCCACAGCTCACCCTGCGGTCGGCCCAGCCGGTCGATCCAGCACGCCGCCGCGTTGCGGGCCGCGAGGACCTGCCTGACCTCGCCGGTCCACCAGGACGGATGCCTGAACTCCACGGCCAGCCTTGGTGCGCGGCCGGCCTCTTGATGCGCGTGAAACTGGGCAAGGCAGTCGTCCAGCAGCGTGGCGTCGGCGCGCATGGTGGGCGGCAGTTGCAGCAGGACCGGACCAAGCCTGTCGCCCAGCCGGCCGGCCGCCGCCATCAGCCGGGCGACCGGCTCGGCGGGATCGCGCAGCCGCCTGATGTGCGTCAGGTACCTGCTGGCCTTGATGGCCATCTGGAAGCCATCGGGCGTGCGGGCTTGCCAGTCCGCGAACGTCGCGGGCGCGGCGAGTCGGTAGAACGTGCCGTTGTTCTCCACCGTCGGGAACACCGCGGCATAGTGCTCGAGCCACCGCGCCGCGGGCAGCCGGTCCGGGTAGAACGCCCCGCGCCAGTCCCGGTACTGCCACCCGGACGTGCCGACAAGCAACGGCATGCGAGGACCATAGCTGAGTCGGGCTATGCGCAACTCTCCGCCCGGCAGGGGCCAGTCCTGGCTACAATGGACACCAGCGGAGCGATAGAGGCCGGCCCGTTTTGACCTGCACGCCTCGGGTTGGGTAATCTGGATCTCCGCGCCTATGCCTTGTAGGTGCGTGCCTGTATGGGTGACAGCTTTCTCCTGGCCTGGCGGCCGGGGCGCTTCCTGGCCTGACGGCCGGGGGCAGGCAAAGGACCCGGCGGGCAGCGACTCCCATTCCCGTAGTCCGGGCTCGCTGGCGGGCCTTGACGGGCCGAGAAGATCGGCGACACGCCCGACCGCGGGGGCGGGTGAGCGAGGAAAAACCGCAGGTCACGTACTTTCAGGATCGCGCGCGGAGCGCGGTCACGAAGACCGGCTCGCGCCGAGAGGCGCCAGCCACCAGGCAGGGTCGCGCCAGCCGGCGCGGCACCGGAGACGACAAGAGCAGGCGCCGCGCAGACCGCGCGGCTAGGACAAGACGGAGACGCGTTGCCCACGATCCAGCAGCTGGTCCGCAAGGGCCGGCAGGACAAGGTAGCCAAGAACAAGACTCCGGCGCTGAAGGGCAGCCCGCAGCGCCGCGGGGTCTGCACGCGCGTCTACACCACCACGCCCAAGAAGCCGAACTCGGCGCTGCGGAAGGTAGCCAGGGTCAGGCTCACGAGCCAGATCGAGGTCACCGCCTACATTCCCGGCGTCGGTCACAACCTGCAGGAGCACTCCATCGTGCTGGTCCGCGGCGGTCGCGTCCGCGACCTGCCGGGCGTGCGCTACAAGGTCATCCGCGGGTCGCTGGACACGCAGGGTGTCCGCAACCGCAAGCAGGCACGCAGCCGGTACGGCGCGAAGAAGGAGAAGAGCTGACATGCCGCGCAAGGGCCCCGCGACGAAGCGGCAGCTGGTGACCGACCCGGTCTACGGCTCGCCGCTGGTGACCGCGCTGGTGAACAAGGTGCTCAAGAACGGTAAGCGTTCGCTCGCCGAGCGGATCGTCTACGGCGCCCTCGAGGGCTGCCGGGACAAGACGGGGAACGACCCCGTCGTCACGCTGAAGCGGGCGCTGGACAACGTCAAGCCAACCCTGGAGGTCCGCAGCCGCCGGGTCGGCGGTGCCACCTATCAGGTGCCGGTCGAGGTGCGGGCTTCTCGGAGCACCACGCTGGCGCTGCGCTGGCTGATCATGTACTCCCGCCAGCGCCGCGAGAAGACCATGACCGAGCGGCTGATGAACGAGCTGCTCGACGCGAGCAACGGACTCGGTGCGAGCGTCAAGCGCCGCGAGGATACGCACAAGATGGCCGAGTCCAACAAGGCATTCGCTCACTACCGCTGGTAGCGAGCCCAGATATCCAGAAACGGGGATCAGTAGCCGTGGCCGCGACACAGACCGCCACCGAACTCGCCAGCGTGCGCAACATCGGCATCATGGCGCACATCGACGCGGGCAAGACCACGACCACCGAGCGGATCTTGTTCTACACCGGCATCAACTACAAGATCGGCGAGGTCCACGAGGGCGCCGCCACCATGGACTGGATGGAGCAGGAGCAAGAGCGCGGCATCACGATCACCTCGGCCGCGACGACCACCATGTGGCGCGACCACACCATCAACATCATCGACACGCCGGGCCACGTCGACTTCACCGTCGAGGTGGAGCGCTCGCTGCGCGTGCTTGACGGTGCAGTGGCGGTGTTCGACGGCGTGGCGGGCGTGGAGCCGCAGTCCGAGACCGTGTGGCGCCAGGCGGACAGGTACGGCGTGCCGAGGATCTGCTTCGTCAACAAGATGGACAGGGTCGGCGCTGAGTTCCACCGCTGCGTCGAGATGATCACCGACCGGCTCGGCGCCACGCCGCTGGTGATCCAGCTGCCGTGGGGTGTCGAGTCCGACTTCCGCGGGGTCATCGACCTCGTCCGGATGCGCGCGCTGCTGTGGCAGACCGAGGGCAAGGGCGACAAGTACGACATCGTCAGCATTCCCGACGACCACCTCGAAGCCGCCCGCGACTGGCGGGACAAGCTCATCGAGGCCATCGCCGAGAACGACGAGGAGATGATGGAGCTCTACCTCGAGGGGAACGAGCCGGACGCCGAGCAGCTCATCGCCGCGATCCGGCGAGCCACCATCTCCGGGCACATCACGCCGGTGCTGTGCGGGAGCGCGTTCAAGAACAAGGGCGTCCAGCCGATGCTGGACGCGATTGTCGACCTCCTGCCGAGCCCGGTCGACATCCCGTCGATCAAGGGACACGCGGTTGGCGACGAGTCGGCCATCATCGAGCGGCACGCCGACCCGACCGAGCCGTTCGCCGCGCTGGCCTTCAAGATCATGTCGGACCAGCACCTGGGCAAGCTGACCTACGTCAGGATCTACTCCGGCAAGGTCGAGGCTGGCAGCCAGGTGCTGAACTCGACGAAGGGCCGGCGGGAGCGAATCGGCAAGATCTACCAGATGCACGCGAACAAGCGCGAGGAGCGCCCGTCCGCGACTGCTGGCCAGATCGTGGCCGTCATGGGCCTGAAGGACACCACGACCGGCGACACGCTGTGCGACCCGTCGAACCAGGTGATCCTGGAGTCGATGACGTTCCCGGCACCTGTCATCAACGTGGCGATCGAGCCCAAGACCAAGGGCGACCAGGACAAGCTGAGCACGGCAATCCAGCGCCTCGCCGAAGAGGACCCGACGTTCCAGGTCCGCACCGACGAGGAGACCGGCCAGACCATCATCGCCGGCATGGGCGAACTGCACCTCGAGGTGCTGGTCGACCGGATGCGCCGGGAGTTCAAGGTCGAGGCCAACATCGGCAGGCCGCAGGTTGCCTATCGGGAGACCGTCACCAAGAAGGTCGAGAAGGTCGAGTACACCCACAAGAAGCAGACCGGCGGCGCGGGCCAGTTCGGCCGGGTAGTCATCAACCTGGAGCCAACCGGCGGCGACGGCGGCGGCTACGAGTTCGAGAACAAGGTCACCGGCGGCCGGGTGCCGCGTGAGTACATCCCGTCGGTCGACGCGGGCTGCCAGGAGGCCGCCGAGTTCGGCGTGCTGGCGGGCTACCCGATGGTCGACGTGAAGGTCACCCTGACCGACGGCGCCTATCACGAGGTCGACTCCTCCGAGCTTGCCTTCAAGATCGCCGGGTCCATGGCGTTCAAGAAGGCGGCGGGGCAGGCGAACCCGGTCCTGCTCGAGCCGGTCATGGCGGTCGAGGTCAGGACGCCGGACGACTACATGGGCGAGGTCATCGGCGACCTGAACAGCCGCCGCGGCCAGATCCAGGCCATGGAGGAAAGGTCGGGGGTCCGGGTGGTCCGGGCTCTCGTCCCGCTGTCGGAGATGTTCGGCTACGTGGGGGATCTGCGCAGCCGTACCCAGGGCAGGGCGGACTACAGCATGCAGTTCGACTCGTACGCCGAGGTCCCGCCCAGCATTGCGAAGGAGATCATCGCCAAGGCGCGCGGTGAGTAGCCGGAACCAACAGCAGTAACTGAGCAGAGCGCGTGAGCGCCTGGCCCCGCGGACGCGGGGAAACGATCGCAACGAGGAGACACCAGTGGCGAAGGCCAAGTTCGAGCGGACCAAGCCGCACGTCAACATCGGCACCATCGGTCATATCGACCACGGCAAGACGACATTGACCGCGGCGATCACCAAGGTGCTGCACGACAAGTACCCGAACCTCAATCCCTTCTACGCGTTCGATCAGATCGACAACGCGAAGGAAGAGAAGGAGCGCGGGATCACCATCTCCATCTCGCACGTGGAGTACCAGACCGACAAGCGTCACTACGCGCACGTCGACTGCCCCGGTCACGCCGACTACATCAAGAACATGATCACGGG
>JASHTT010000596.1 GCA_030040415.1 Streptosporangiaceae bacterium
TCGGCGGGCCGAACGCGCCGAACGCAGGGCGGTGATCCACGCCGACCGCGCGATGAATCACGCAGACCAGGCCGAGCGGCTACGGGACAGGCTGACCGAGATCGAGTCTGGCCGGTAGTCCACCGCTGACGGGGGCGGGGCCCAGGGAGCTAACGGGCTTCCTGGGCCCCAGCCGTCGCTGCCCCCGCGTCGACGGCTGGCTCGCTCAGCGGCTCGCCATCCGGCGCCTCGGCACCAACCGGGTCCGCCTGGCGTGCCTCTGTGTTGAGCGGCGCTGTGTCGAGTGGCGCTGTGTCGAGTCGCGCTGTGTCGAGTGGCGCTGTGTCGAGTGGCGCTGTGTCGAGTGGCGCCGTGTCGAGTGCCTGTGTGCTGAAAGTCTCAGCGTCAAGTGACCCTGTGTCGAACGTCTCTATGCGCGGTGTCTTCGGGACGCGCGTCTTCGTGCCGTTTGTCTTCGTGCCGTGAGTCTCAGCGCCGGATCGCTTCGTGCCCGATTCCTCGGCTCGCTGCTCCTGCAGCGGACCGTAGCCCGGTATCCACCGCAGTACCTCGGCGCGGAACGGCCCCTCACAGCCGAGCTGGCACAGCACGCCGATGCCGGCCGTGCTGACCCGGTGGATGAGCACGTAGGAAGGCGGCAGGTTAAGCCGCCTGGCCACGTTCGCCGACCGCAAGTCGCCGACCTGGGCAGCCTCTCCGCGCATCCACTCGCGGCTGAAGGCAAACGAGTCCACTTGTGATGGCTCGGCCAGCGGGGCCAGGAACGCGTGCAGCTGGCCGAGGTCGACGCTGAGCCCGTCTCGCAGGAAGCCAGCCTCGCGCAGCTGCTGCTCCACCTGCGCGATGTCGCCGTCGTTGTGCATGAGCCAGAGCATCTGCCCGAAGATCGGCGGCAGCCCGTCGGGCAGCCGGTCGACGGCACCGAAGTCCAGAACGCCGAGGCGGCCGTCGGGAAGCAGCCGGAAGTTGCCAGGGTGCGGATCGGCATGCAGCAGTCCCGCCCGGGTCGGCCCGGAGAACAGGAACCTGACGAGCAGCAGGCCCGCCCTGTTCCGCTGCTCCTGAGTGCCCGACGAGATGATCTCAGCCAGGCCGGTGCCGTCCATCCACTCGCTGACGAGCACGTGATCGGTTGCCGTCAGCACTCGCGGAACCAAGATCTCCGGGTCGCCCGCGTAGGCATCGGCGAAAGCCTGTTGCGAGCTGGCCTCCAGGCGGTAGTCGAGTTCCTCCACGACCCTTGCCCGCAGCTCCTCGAGCAGAGGCCTCATCTCCAGGCCGGGCATGAACACGCCGAACAGCCTGCCGACGCGGCTGAGCTGCGTGAAGTCGCTGCTCAGCGCCTTGCCGGCACCTGGGTACTGGATCTTCACGGCCACCGGGCTCCCGTCGGCCCAGATCGCCTTATGGACCTGGCCTATCGACGCGGCCGCGGCAGGGCGATCGTCGAAGCTGGCGAACTTGGACCGCCAGTCGTTACCCAGCTCGGCTGCCAGCACCTTGTGCACGCTCGCCGCGGGCAGGGGCGGAGCGGAGTCCTGAAGCCTGGTGAGAGTGGCCCGGTACGGCCCGGCGATTTCCGGCGGCAGGGCTGCCTCGAAGATCGACAACGCCTGGCCGAGCTTGAGCGCGCCGCCCTTGAGTTCACCGAGCACACGGAAGATCTGCTCGGCAGTTCGCTGCTGGATCTCTTCCGCGACGATCTCCGCTGGCCGGCCGCCGAGCCGTTTGCCTAGCCCGAGGGCCGTCCGGCCCGCCATGCCGACCGGCAGCGACGCCAGCTTGGCCGAGCGTATGACGGCTCGGCGCGGAAGATCACTCATGATCCCATTGTCGGTTAGTGGGACGTGTCGTTTGTACACGTGAAGGTGAGCCGGCGATGAACCTTCCCGCTGTGCTGGCCGTTGAAGCCAGCAGCGGAACTCAACTTCGGGCTTGCTGCGCCCCCGAGCCAGCCGGGCCGGGCGCGCCTGCAGTGCCCGCATGCGGTCGGGTTGGCGGGCCGGGAGAGGTGAGCGTCTATGCTCGGGCGTCTCTTGATCGCCATAGGAGCGCTAGCGACCATTGCCGGCATCATCTTCGCGTTGCAAGGGTTCGGGGTGCTGGGCGGCAGTTCGATGTCGGGAAGCTCACTCTGGGCAGCGCTCGGTCCCCTTATCGCCGCGGCCGGAGTGCTGCTGGCCGCCTTCGGGATCTGGCGGCGCCGCTCCTCCAAAGCCGGGTGATGTGCTGCCCAGTCGATGCCGGTTCGGGCTGCCGGGCTGATCTCCCCGATTGACGCCAGGTCAGGCCGGCGGGCTGGCCCCGCAGATGCAGGCGGGGTTCGGCGGCCACGACCGGCGGCGCCACTGCCAGCCCGGCAGGACAAGTTCGAGTGTGCCGTTCGCGGTGGCCTGGTCGTTGGGCCCGAGATCGGCGAAGGCGAGGATCTGCACGGCTGCCTGAGCGGCTACGGCCGTCGCGAGGGCGGCACCGCAGGCGGGAGGATTGGCATCTCGGCCTGCCACCTGGGCGAGCAGCAGCGGCCAGGCAGGATCGCGTTCGGCTCTGGCCAGGTCCAGGCAGCGCAGGCAAGCGGTGACGCCGGGTCGAACCAGCGGTCCGACGACGCCGATGGCTTCGCTGGCCGAGACGGACAGGTGTGGCACCTTGGCCCGCTGAACTCTCGCGACAAGGTCCGGCTGCTGCCGTCCGACTAGCACCGCGAGATCTGGAGCGGCGTCCCCTGCCGGTCGGCGCCCGCCGTCCGGGGCGATCACCTCGAGTGGTCCGTATCGCGCAGCCATCCCCGAGGACGTCAGTAGATCGGCCAGCGTCGCCGCGATCCGTCCTGTGCCGCACACCTGGACCGCCGTTCCCGCCCGCCGGGCGAGTGCCTGGGCGCCGCCGTCGCCGTCCTGGCAGGAGACCGACGCCGAGGCAAGCTCCGGGATCATCTGCTCGCGCAGCTCGCCGGGCAGCGCGCGAAGGGCACTGGATGGGAAGTCGATGAGGGCGCCAGCCGCGGCGAGCAGCACGAGAATCCGTTCGGTAACTGCCTCCCGGATGCCACGGGCACCGGCCGCCGCGAGGATTTGGTCCCGGTCACGGCTTCCGTCCAGCAAGGCGATGACATCGCAGGCGTCGCTCATGCCGGTAAGCGCCACTGCCCGTCGTGGATCGACACCGATCTGCACGGTGTCCCGGTCCCGCCAGAGCGGCAGCAACCCGGCTCTCAGTGCTGGTCTCATGCCCGAGAGGCTCGCACGGGATACCGACAGTTCTGCGGGGCGAGTCCCCAGGCGCCAGCCGTTGGCCCCCTTCCCCAAGCAGCTGCGGGCTGGGCCTGAGGACTCCTTGGCTGGCGAAGCTAAGTTCGGCCAGGCCATCGGTCAAGGCGGGCCTGTGGACCCTCGTGTGGATAACGTGGGGAGGGCGCGGCGTGTCCGTGTGATTGCTTGTGTACGGCGCTGTGAATTTCGCTGGCGTTCCGGCACCGGAATGGCCGCGTGCTGCTAGTTCGTCAGTCCACGGGCTGTGGAAGAAATTTTGTCGGACGCCCAAGCATGTGCCGGGGTCGGGTCGGGCGCGACCGCGAGGGCCAGGGGCCACTGGCGGACGTGGTGGCCTGTGTCCACGGCGCGCGAACGCTTCCCGCCCGGCCCACGGTCCCGGTACTGGCGGACAAACACCATCGGCTTGCTGTGCACGCGGGAGTGCCGTTAGCTGCTCAGCCGCGCCGCCGACCCGGGGAGCGACGGACGGCCTCTAGTTCAACGGATGGCTCGCAGGCCCTTCGGGCTCGGCCGCACGCGGGCTCGGCCCCACGCGGGCCGTAGCCCGTGCTTCACACGAACACTATTTAGCAGGATAAAAGGTAAATACGTAAGTCATGGGTGTGCGTTTACTGGTGCTATGACACCAGTAAACGCACACCCATAGACGGCAGAGATCACCAACGAGCGTTAAGTCGAGGTGATAAGACCGATATATCCGTGATTCCCGGCGAGCGCATCGTGATCGGCCAGGGGGAAGTGACGTAACCGCTTTGGGCCAACGCTATCGGGCCGGTGAGCCACGTCCATTCAGGCTAAATGTGAGTTTTAGTAGCCTTCGCAAAGGGAGCTTGAGTTCGCCCTGGCGCTCCACAGGTCGGTGACCTAGACCGCTGTGCCCGACAGACCCGACGGAAGACGTCTCGCCTCCGCGCCAACTGCACGGCGGCGAGCTCGAGGTCGACGGGCTGCTGAGCTGGCGCGGGACGCTGACCTGGCGCGGGACGCTGACCTGGCGCGGGACGCTGAGCTGGCGCGGGACGCTGACCTGGCGTGAGAACACCGGGCTGGCGGAGGACGCTGGGCTGGCGCGGGACGCTGACCTGGCGTGAGAACACCGGGCTGGCGGAGGACGCTGGGCTGGCGGAGGACGCTGGGCTGGCGTCAGAACACCGGGCTGGCGGAGGACGCTGGGCTGGCGGAGGACGCTGGGCTGGCGGAGGACGCTGGGCTGGCGGAGGGCACCCAGCAACGCCGGTCCTCTAGCTGCCCGCGCCGCCCGGATCGTCTCCGGCATCCGGCGCTGTGCCTTCGTCGGGCTTGCCCTGGTCGCCTTCTGCGGCGTCAGACTCGGTCTCCGGGCCCTCGAGCCCGGAGATGTCCAGTTCGGGCCTGCCCCGCACGAACGCGTCCGGGTCGTCGAAGTCCTCAGGCGTGGGCAGCAGGTCGGGGTGCGCCCAGGTGGCGTCGCGGCCAGCGATGCCACGCTCGTCGGTCAGGCCTTGCCAGATGGCGGCTGCCTCGCGCAGCCTGCGCGGCCTCAGCTCGAGCCCGACCAGCGTGGCGAACGTCCGCTCAG